>CAKKSE010000016.1 GCA_919903025.1 Nitrospiria bacterium
CAATCGTCCCAACATTCACGTGCGGCTTCGTCCGCTCAAACTTCTGCTTGGCCATTGGAACCGTCCTCCCCTTCCGGCGGACAAGATGGTCCGTTGTCCGTCATTGGTCATTGGTCAATCGTCATTCGTCAGCCGCCGCGCAACGCTTCCCCAATGACCGATGACGAATAACCAATTACCGCTTTCCCTGCGCCGTTCCACCTGGAGCCCATGACCGGGATCGAACCGGTGACCTCGTCCTTACCAAGGACGTGCTCTGCCGACTGAGCTACATGGGCGGATAGGACAGTCAATCGTCATTGGTCATTGGTCATTGGTCAATCGTCATTGGTCATTCGTCAATCGTCATTCGTCGCCCGCCGCGCAGCCCTTTCCCGATGACCGATGACGAATAACCAGTAACCGCTTTCCCTGGAGCGGGTGGCGGGATTCGAACCCGTGACCCTCAGCTTGGAAGGCTGATGCTCTAGCCGGCTGAGCTACACCCGCATAAAAAAGAAAGCTCGGAGTTCATGGTTCGGAGTCGATGGACACGTCTCCTCGCCCCCCCAACTCCGAACTCTGAACTCCCAACTCCGAACCTTCACTTGGTGGGGAGGGGAGGATTCGAACCTCCGAAGCCATACGGCGACAGATTTACAGTCTGTTCCCTTTGACCGCTCGGGAACCTCCCCTACGACGCGCGTACGAACCCGGCGCAGTTGTCCCAAACGCCAGAAACTCTGGAGCCGATGAGAGGACTCGAACCTCCAACCGACTGATTACAAATCAGTTGCTCTACCGGTTGAGCTACATCGGCGTGCCGCAGAACCCCGAGGAACTGAAGACCGGCAAAAAAAAGAGGACGCACCTCGCCCGCTCATCGTCAGGCCAAAGAACTTGGAATATATTGCTTTTCCGGGACTCAAGTCAAGAGAATGTTTGGGGATGTTCCGCGGGGCGGCTTCCGCTGCGCCCGGACCGCCGCCGTGGGGGCGGTCCTTGGACCTGTCCTCTACGGAACCGTTCGCTGCCGGAGGACCTCGTAGCAGGCGATGCCCAGGGCAACGGACACGTTGAGGGAGCTGATCCTCCCCCTCATCGGGATGGAGACGAGCGCGTCGCACGTCTCGGAGACGAGCCGCCTGAGGCCCCTCTCCTCCCCTCCGGCGACGATAACCAGCGGAGCCCTCAGGTCCGCCGACCAGATGGGGGAGCCCGATGCCGGGGCAAGCCCCACGGCCGTGAGCCCCTGCTCCTTGAAGCTCCGGAGGGTCGTGGCCAGGTTCGAGACGCGGGCGACGGGAACGGTCTCGGCCGCCCCGACGGCCACCCGCGCCACGGCCGCCGTCACGGCCACGGCCCCGTGACGCGGGATCACGACGCCGTGAACACCCGTGGCATCCGCCGTCCTGAGGACCGCTCCCAGGTTGTGGGGATCGTTGACGCCGTCCAGGCAGACAAGAAACGGCGGCCAGCCCGATCCGGCCGCCCGTCCGAGCAGATCATCCGGATCGGCGTACCGGACCAGCCCGATCTGCGCAACGACTCCCTGGTGATTCCGCCCCGGGGCCATGCGCTCGATTTGGGGCTTCGGCACGAATCGGACCTCGATCCCTTTATCCCGGGCCAGGCGGTGTATCCGGGCAACGAGGGAATGCCGCCGTCCGGCGATCAGGCAGATCCGCTCGATCGGCCGGCCTGAGGACTCGAGTGCCGCCAAGACGGGATGGAGACCGTAGACTACCTCCCCCTCGTCCCAGCCCGAGTCGCGACTTTCTTGACTTGCATTCACTCCGCTTCTCCGTTTCCCCGTTTCCCCGCTTCCCCCCTCCGCTCTTCCCCGTTTCCCCGTTTCTCCCCTCCGCTCTTCCCCGTTTCCCCGCTTCCCTCCTCCGCTTTTCTCCGCCAGATCGTCCCACCGGGGCCGTCATCCAGAACAACGGCGTACTCCTCCTCCAGCCTCCGCCGGATCTCGTCCGCGAGTGCGAAATCGCGGGCTTTCCGAGCGGCTGTCCGCTCGGCCACCAGGCGTTCCACCTCCCGGCGCCGCTCGTCCCCGTCCCGGCCGCCCGGCCCTTCCAGCCAGGCCCGCGGATCGTGCTGGAACAAACCCAGGATTCGCCCGGCACGCCGGACGGCCTCCCCCGCTCTGCCCAAGAGTTCGGTGGGGACGGAACGCCCGAGCGACCTCTCCGAAACGATCTGCCGGTTCAGATCACGGACCAGATCGAAGAGACTCCCCAGGGCGATCGGCGTGTTGAAGTCGTCCGACATCGCCTCGTCGAACCTGTCCTCGAACCTGCGGACCTGCTCCAGGAGGTCCCCTCCGGACGTACCGCCGTCTTCCGGTCCACCGCCGCCCCCGTGGACCGGGGACGAGGCGTCTTTCCGTTCACGTTCAAGGAGATCGAGGAACCTGTAGGCGCGGTCGAGGGCCGAACGGCTGTCCCGAAGATTCTGGTCCGAGAACTCGATGGGATGCCGGTAGTGGGTCGAGAGAAGAAAAAGGCGGACGACCTCCGGATCGAAGCGCGCCAGGACCTCCTTGATCGTGAAGAAATTCCCGAGCGATTTCGACATCTTCTCCCGATTGATGTTTAGAAAACCGTTGTGAACCCAGACACGGACGAACGGCCGGCCGGTATACGCTTCGCTCTGGGCAATCTCGTTCTCGTGATGAGGAAAAAGGAGATCGTGTCCGCCCCCGTGGATGTCGATCGTCTCTCCCAGATGCTTCATGGCCATCGCGGAGCACTCGATGTGCCATCCCGGGCGCCCCGGCCCCCAGGGGCTCGGCCAAGCCGGCTCCCCCGGCTTCGACGCCTTCCAGAGGACGAAATCCAGGGGGTCTTCCTTGTGCTCGCTCACCTCCACGCGGGCGCCGGCTAGCATCTCGTCCAGGGAGCGCTTGGACAGCGCCCCGTAGGATGAGAATTTCTTGACCCGGAACAGGACGTCCCCGCCCGCCGAGTAGGCCGCCCCTTTCTCGATCAGGGCCGAGATGATCGCGATCATGTCCGGGATGTGCCCCGTGGCCAGGGGTTCGATGTCCGGCCTCTTTACGCCGAGCCGGTCCATATCCTCGTGGAAGGAGGCCGTGTAAGCCGCCGCGATCTCCTCGCTCGTTTTCCCCTCTTCCCGGGCCCGCCGGATGATCTTGTCGTCGATGTCGGTGAAGTTTCGGACGTAGGTGACCTTGTATCCCCGGTCGATCAGGGCGGCGCGGATCACGTCGAAGACGACGGCGCTCCGGGCGTGGCCCAGATGACAATGGTCGTACACGGTGACGCCGCACACGTACATCCCGACCCGGCCGGGGACGAGCGGGACGAGCGCCTCCTTTCGGCCCGTGAGGGAGTTGAAGATCAAGATGGGGGAAGCTTCGGGCAAAGCGGCCCTCACGAAGAAGCGGGCAGGGCGACGAGGCAGACGGCCTGGGCGGCGATTCCTTCCCCCCGCCCGGTAAAACCGAGCCGCTCGCTCGTCGTCCCCTTGACGGAGACCGAATCGGCCGATATCCCCAGGGCCTCGCCGATCCGCGCCCTCATCATGTCGACGTAGGGGGCGATCCGGGGCGCCTCGGCGATCACAACAGCGTCGACGTTCACGACGCGAGCTCCCTTGCGGGCCAGCCGCTCGCGCACCTGGCGCAAGAGGTCCAAGCTGTCCATGTCGCGCGTTGAGGGATCGTCCGGCGGGAAATGCCGGCCGATGTCGCCGTCGGCGACCGATCCCAGGACGGCATCGGCGATGGCGTGGAGAAGAACGTCGGCGTCCGAGTGCCCGGCCAAACCAACGGAATGGGGAATGGCCACGCCGCCCAGCCTGAGAGGACGTCCGGACACGAACGGATGAACGTCGAAACCGAGGCCGATCCGCAAGTTCGAGGGAATCAAGAGAAATGGACGCTCACGGAGACTACGCGCCCGCCCCCGAGGCGGCTCGCCTGGCCCGGAGGAGCGCTTCCGCGCACACAAGGTCTTCCGGTGTGGTGATCTTGATGTTGGCGTACGATCCCTGAATCACCTTGACCCGGCCGCCGACCCTCTCGACGAGAGAGGCGTCGTCCGTTCCCCAGGACCGATGCTTGTAGGCCTCGTCGTAGGCCTCCTGGAGCATCTTCCGGCCGAAGATCTGCGGCGTCTGGATCGTCCAGAGATGCCGGCGATCGAGGGTCTCTTCCACGTGACCATCCTTGGCCACGGCTTTCACCGTCTCCTTGATCGGCACGCCGACGACGATCCCGAGCGCCGGCTTCACTTCCTTGAGCAGCGTCTGGATCAGTTCCGCGGGCACGATCGGCCGGACCCCGTCGTGAACGATGACGAACTGGCTCGGCTTCTCCGCGGCCTCGAGGCCGACGCGAACGGAATCGTACCGTTCCTTCCCCCCGATGAGGACACGGCGGACCTTCTTGAGCCCGTACGGCTCCACCACGCGGGCCAGGCAGTCCTCCGCCTCCTCGGCCGCGACGATCGGAATCGTCTCGGCCACGGCGTCGAATCCCTCAAACGAGGCGATCGCATGCGTCAGGATGGGCCGGCCCGCCAGAAGAAGAAACGGCTTCCGCACCGCCCCCCCCATTCGAATTCCCAGACCCGCCGCGGGGATCAACACTGTAATCTTCATGGCGCCGCCGACTGTACCCGCGAGAGGGGAGAATGCCCGGTCGGACCTGAAATTCCCCGATTCACCGATTCACTCATTCCCCGATTCACGTTTCTCATCCCTTCGCCGCCACCGGGATATCCTCTTTCTCGCGGTTCTCCCGATCCCGGATTTCCTCTTCCCGGACGCGCCCGAAGATCATCCGCCCGGCGGTTGTCTGGAGGACGCTCGTCACGGTCACGTCGACCGTTCTGCCGATCATCTTCCGGCCGTTCTCGACGACGACCATCGTCCCGTCATCGAGGTATGCCACTCCCTGGCTGATCTCCTTCCCTTCCTTGAGGACGAAGACCCGGAGCCCCTCGCCGGGCAGGACGAGCGGTTTGACGGCATTGGAAAGCTCGTTCATGTTCAGAACGGGGACGCCCTGGACCTCGGCGACCTTGTTCAGGTTGAAGTCGTTCGTGACGATCTTTGCCCCGCGCTGGCGGGCGAGCAGGATCAGCTTCTGATCGACCTCGCGGATCTTGGGGAAGTCCTCTTCTACGATCCGGACCGAGATTCCGGTCATCTTCTGCATCTTGTGCAGGATATCCAGCCCGCGCCGACCCCGGGCGCGCTTGAGAGAGTCCGAGGAGTCGGCCACGTGCTGGAGCTCGCCCAGAACGAACTGGGGAACCACGAGCGTCCCATCCAGGAAACCGGCCTCCGCGACATCGGCGATCCGGCCGTCGATGATCGCGCTCGTGTCCAGGATCTTGACGTACGGATCCCCCTTCGACATCGAGAAAGCCGCCCGGATGCGCGCGAGGTCGAAACGCTGCGCCTGGCGAATACCGAACAGCAGACCCACGTACCCGAGGGCGACCGCCGGGAGGGCCCGGAGCGCGACCGATACCGCCGGCTCCTCGAAGGGCAGGAGCGCCAACGAAGAGGTGACGACATGGGCGAGCAGGAGGCCCGCCACGAGGCCAAGGGAGCCGCCGACGAGGGACCGAACGGGCGCGCGCCGGAGGACGAGCTCGAGGCCGACGGCGCCAAGACCCACGCCCAGGCCAACGAGCACGCCCGTCCACGCCAAAGACGAAAGGGTCTTCAGGGCGATGACGCCCCCGATCGCGCTGGTCACGAGCAGGAAGACGATCCGAACAATGTAGAAGCTCATGCAAGAAGCCTCGAACCGGCCGAGGGAAGACAGGCTCCCCGCCCGGCCAGCGCGCGCCGGAGAGAGCCGCGGGAGAATAGTATCAAAGAGCCTGGGGCCCGTCAAAGCCCGTTTTGCTATTCCCCCATCTTCATCGTCACGAACAGCTTCCGGCCGCCCCGATTGACGAGGAAAAGGGCCGTCTGCCCCTTCTTGAGGCCGTCGACCCACGACTTGAACTCGGCGGCCGTGCGGACCCTCTTGTGATTGACCTGCTGGATCACGTCCCCCCGCCGGAGGCCCGCCCGGCCCCAGGCGCTGTCCGGATCGACGCGCGTGACAACGATGCCTTGCTCCCCGCGGCCGAGGTCCAGGCGCTCGGCCATCTCCGGCGTCAACGTCTGAACCGAGATCCCGTCCAGGGCGTCCCCGCTCGGCTCATCCTCGACCCCCTCTCCCGGGCGCTCCGCCGCCTCCTTTGGAAGCTCGCCGACGACGACATCGAGAGACTTCTCCTTCTTGTCCCGGAGGACCTTGGCCTGGACCTTGGTCCCAACGGGCGTCCCCGCCACCGTGTTCCGGAGCTGGGCCACGTCTTCCACGATCTTCCCGTTGAACTGGAGGACCACGTCGCCCGCCTTGAATCCCGCTTTCTCGGCCGGGCTCCCCTTGGCGACGTCCGCGACAAGCGCCCCCTTCATCTCCTTCGCGCCAAACTCCTTCGCCAGATCGGGCGTCACTTCCTGAATCATCACGCCGATGTACCCGCGGACGACCTTTCCCGTCTTGAGAAGGCTCTCGACGATCTGACGGACCATGTTGGACGGCGCGGCGAACCCGATCCCCTGGTAGCCTCCGCTCCGGGAGAAGATCGCCGTGTTGATTCCGACGACCTCGCCGCGGACGTTGACGAGCGGACCGCCGGAGTTGCCCGGGTTGATCGCCGCGTCGGTCTGGATGAAATCCTCGTAGTCCGCGATCCCCACGTTCGCCCGCCCGACGGCCGAGACGATCCCCATCGTGACCGTCTGCGAGAGGCCGTACGGGCTCCCGACGGCCAGAACGTATTCGCCGACCTGGAGCGCGTCGGAGTCGCCCCACCGGGCGGCCGGAAGGTTCTTCGCCTCGATCTTGATCACGGCGAGATCCGTCTTCGGGTCCGCGCCGAGGACCTTCCCCTTGAATTCGCGTTTGTCGGGCAGAAGGACCTTGATCTCCTCGGCCTTCTCTACGACGTGGTTGTTCGTCACGATGACGCCGTCGGCCGAGACGATCACGCCCGAGCCGAGCGACTGCTCGCGCCGCTGGCGCGGCGGCCGGAGGTCGCGGAAAGGATCGCCGCCGAAGAAGTCGAAGAACGGATCGCGCGGGTGGGGCGAGGGCATCCCCCGGAGCGACGCCTTCTTGGTGGTCGAGATGTTCACGACGGAGGGCTTGACCAGCTTGGCCAGCTCGACGAAGTCGGGCGCGGAACCGGAGAGCTTCGCCGCCGGGGGAAACGCCTTCGTTTCGATCGGGCCGATTGTCTGCCCGCCGAACCCGGCGGAGAGAACGAGCCCCGCCGCGATCCCGACAGCCACCAGAACGGCGCCGAACAACCAACCTTTGAGGTGTGTTCTTGGAATGGACATCTCTTTTGTTCTCCCTGGAGGCTTCACGGATCGTCCGTTTAATTATCACATACTTCCGGTCGAGAGCAAGGCAGGCTTTGGGTTGACGGGCAGTGTCCCTTCCCATTCACCGATTCACCGATTCACCCATTCACCTGTTCACCGGTTCATCGTACGTATTGACCCATCCCTGGAGATGATCTAACCTTCGCACTCACCCCGTAGCGGGTGGCCCCGACGCGTCGGGGGGCGCCCGTCCCGACGAGTCGGGATGGGGCTGGCCGAGGACAGGACCCGCCGCACCCGATGAAACGGACATCGAGACTCCGATATTCCCGCCTGGCCGCGGCCGACCGCCGGCACATCTGGCACCCGTTCACGCAGATGCGGGACTGGGAGCGGGAACCGTTTCTCGTCATCGAGCGGGCCCGCGGGAACCATCTCTACGACGTGAACGGAAAACGCTATCTGGACGGCGTCTCGTCCCTCTGGGTCACGGTCCACGGCCACCGGCACCCCCGGATCGACGCGGCTGTCCGGAACCAGCTCGCGCGCGTCGCCCATACAACGTTCCTCGGGCTTACCCATCCCCCGGCCATCGAGCTGGCCCGCCGCCTCATGAGGATCGCGCCAAGAGGTCTCTCTCGCGTCTTCTACTCCGACAACGGCTCGACGGCCGTGGAGGTCGCCCTCAAGATGGCCTTCCAGCACTGGCGCCAGCGCGGCGAAAAACACAGGACGCGTTTCCTCTCCTTCCGAAACTCCTACCACGGCGACACGATCGGCTCCGTCTCCGTCGGAGGCATCGGTCTGTTCCACGGGGTCTTCCGCCCCCTTCTGTTCGACGCCCTCTTCGCCGAGTCGCCGTACTGCTACCGCTGTCCGGCGAAGAAGAGTTATCCCGCCTGCGGAATCGAATGTCTCGGATCGGCCGAATCGCTTATGAGGAAGCGACGCCGCGAGATCGCCGCCGTGGTCGTCGAGCCGCTCGTCCAGGCCGCCGCCGGGATGCTCGTCTATCCGTCCGAATTTCTCCGCGGCCTTCGGGATCTCTGCACGAAGCACGGGATCCTCCTGATCGCCGACGAAGTGGCGACGGGCTTCGGCCGGACGGGAGCCATGTTTGCCTGCGAGAAAGCCGGCGTCTCCCCGGACCTGATGGCGCTCGCCAAGGGGATCACGGGCGGGTATCTCCCGCTCGCCGCGACGCTCGCGACGGAGGAGGTCTACGAATCGTTCAAGGGGCGGCATGAGGAGTTCAGGACGTTCTTCCACGGCCATACATACACGGCCAACCCCCTGGCCTGCGCCTCGGCCGTTGCGAGCCTCGATGTGTTCGAAGAAGAGAAAACGATCGAGAGGCTCCAGCCGAAGATCGCACGCCTGAGGAAACGGCTTGCAAGGCTCCGGGAGATCGCTATCGTCGGCGACATCCGGCAGGAAGGGATGATGGTCGGAATCGAACTCGTCAAGAACCGCCGGACGAAAACGCCTCACCCGCCGAAGGAGAGGATCGGCCACCGCGTCATCCTCGATGCGAGGAAGCGCGGCGTCATCCTCCGGCCGCTGGGAAACGTCATCGTCCTCATGCCCCCCCTGTCCATCACGCCCCGCGAGATCGACCGGTTGGTTGACGTGACCATAGAGTCGATCGCGGCCGTCTCCCGCCGGAACATCTCTTCAAGCGCGATCTCGAACGCAAATTGACAGGACCGCGGTTGAGTGGTAACGTTCCGGCGGTCTGACCCGCGGACGGAGGACGCGATCGTGTTCCGGAACATTCTCATCGCCACCGATGGTTCCCCCCACGCCCAGGCGTCCTTGGAGGCGGCCCTGTGGCTCGCGCCACGCGTCAAGGGGACCGTCCACATCGAGCACGTGATCGATCTCGTCGCCCTGGAAGGCCCGTTCCTCCACGACCTATCCGGCTCCCTCGGCTTCGAGCCGTTCCTCAACTTCTCGACGCGAGTCCGGGAGACCCTGGCGGAGAGGGGACGGACCATTCTGGACGAAGCGGCCCGAAAAGCCGCCGCCGCGGGCGTCGAAGCCGACACCCACCTGGAATACGGGATCGTTCCGAACGAGATCTGCGAGCGGGGGAAGATCGCCGACCTGATCGTCGTCGGCGCCAAGGGAATGAACGCCCGGTTCGAGCGGGGCCTCCTGGGGTCCGTCACCGAGGCCGTCACGCGCCGGGCGTCGAAACCGGTCCTGGTCATCCCGGGGCCGTTCGGCTGTATCACATCCCCGCTTCTTCCTTACGACGGAAGCTCCCCCGCGGGGAAAGCGCTGGAGAAGGCCGCCGAGCTTTCCAGCGCCCTCGGCCTTCCGCTCACGGTCGTCGCGTTCTCCGATGACGAAGAAGAGCGGGAAAAGCGGGCGGAAGAAGTGAGGTCCTACCTGAAACCATATTCTCTCGCCGTCCACATCGAGGCGGGATCAGGCGCCCCGGCGACGGCGATCCTGGAGACTGTCCGGACGGGCGGCCACGATCTGATCGTGATGGGCGCGTTCGGGCACAGCCGGATCGTGGAGATGGTCCTGGGAAGCACGACGGAAACCGTCCTCCGCCAGTCATCCGTCCCAGTGCTTCTGACGCATTAGGGAGCGAAAGATATGGCCGAAGAGGCCTCGGAAAAGGGATTCGTCATCAAGGACCGCAGGTCCGCCCATCTCGGGGAAACGGGCGGGGAAACGGGCGGGTCCGCCGAAGGCGGAAAAGCCGCCCCTTCTCAAGAAGCGCAAGCGCCTCCAGCCGGCACCGCGCCGCTCCCGGAGGCGAACTTCATGGGGCTCCTCTTCTCCCTTCACACGGGCGCCCTCGCCGCTCTGGGAGACGTCCCGGATCCCCATTCCGGGGAGACCCGGCCGGACCTTCAAGTCGCGAAGCACTCGATCGATCTCCTGGGAGTCCTCAAGAAGAAGACGCACGGAAACCTCGACGCCGACGAGGAGCGCCTCCTGGAGAACATCCTCTACGACCTCCGGATGAGGTTCGTCCAGGTCTCAGCGGGAAAGAAACAGCCCTAGGGCGGCAAGACCGAGCGTCTCCGAAACTTCCGAAACACCCCCGAGCGTATCGCCCGTCACGCCCCCGAGAGTCCGGCGGAAATAAACGCCGGACATAACGACGCCCCCCGCCACACACGCCGCGGCCGCCAGGCAGGCTTGAACGGGAAGACCGCCGGCCCAGACCGCCAGGAACAGAATGACGGCGGACCACCCCGTCGCGGCGGCCAACGCGATCAAAGACGAGCCGTCCACGAAGGCCTTTCCGGTTCCGCCTTCCGGCCGAGCGTAAGGAAGGAAATAAGCCGAGCAGACCTGCGCCCATCGTCCAAGACCGGCCGCCACAGCCATGGAAGCGATGAACGGAACGCCGGAAAGAAGCGTCAGGAAGACCACCTTGAGGGAAAGAAGGAACCAGACCGACACGACCCCAACGGCCCCCACCCGGCTGTCGCGCATGATCGCGAGGCGCGCCTCGCGGTCGCGGCCGCCGACGAGTCCGTCGACCGTGTCGACGAACCCGTCCAGGTGGAGGGCGCCGGTGAGAAGCGCCGCCGCCGCGAGGGCAACGATCGAAGAGACCAGCCCGCCTCCGCCGACGAACCAGCCGAAGACGCCCGCCGCTCCTCCGATCGCGGCGCCCACGAGGGGGAACCACGCCATCGATCCCGCCAGGTCCGCCGGAGACGGGGCGGAAAGATGCCCGACGGGAAGGATGGTCAGGAACTGGACCGCCCGCCGGAGCGGCGAGAGCCCGCGGACGATCACGCCTCGGGGATCCGGCCGGAGACCCCGGCCCGGTCGAACGTGTCCATCTCGGTCATGATCCGGACGGACGCCTCGACGATGCCCATCGTGAGCGCCGCTCCCGTTCCCTCGCCCAGGCGAAGACCCAAATCCAGGTAGGGCGAAAGTCCAAGACGTTCGAGCATGATCTGATGACCCCGCTCGGTGGATCGGTGGGAGGCGATCATGTACCCGACGGCCGCGGGCTCGATCGAGGCGGCGATCAGCGCGCCGGCCGT
Source organism: Nitrospiria bacterium (assembly GCA_919903025.1). Classification (GTDB taxonomy): domain Bacteria; phylum Nitrospirota; class RBG-16-64-22; order RBG-16-64-22; family RBG-16-64-22; genus RBG-16-64-22. The sequence continues at coordinate 11,379 of CAKKSE010000016.1, forward strand.
CGAGATGAAGCCATCGACGACGACGGGGACCCGCTCGGCGGCCGCGCCGAGGATCAGGCCCGCGATGGCGCCGATTTCGAGTCCGCCGACCTTGGCCAGGACGTCGATCGGATCGGAAGGATCGGGCCTGTTGACGGACAGGGCGCGTTCGATCACGGCCACCTTGTTCCGCCGGGCGCCCGCGTCGATCCCCGTCCCGGATCCCGTGGTTCTTTCGGGAGGCTCGCCGGTCAGGGCCGAGAGAACGGCGCTCGATGCCGTCGTGTTTCCGATCCCCATGTCTCCCGTCGCGAGGAGCGTCACGCCGGCGGACACGGCTTCCCGCGCTTCCTCGATCCCCGCCTCGACGGCGGCCCGCGCTTCTCCCCGGCTCATCGCGGGGCCGACCGCCATGTTGGCCGTCCCCGGCCTCACCTTCCGCGACACGAGCCCGTCGGCCCCCGCGAAATCGTGGTTCACGCCCACGTCCACGACGCGCACGTCCGCGCCGGCGTGGCGCGCGAGGACGTTGATCGCCGCCCCTCCGCGGAGAAAGTTGTAGACCATCTGCGGAGTGACCTCGGGCGGGTAGGCGCTCACCCCCTCGGCCGCCACGCCGTGGTCCGCCGCCATCACGACGACGCGCTTTCGGGAGAAGTCGGGGGGGATCTTTCCCGTCATCAGGCAGACCTGGAGAGCCATCTCTTCCAGCCGCCCCAGGGAGCCGGGCGGCTTTGTCAGCGAGTCGAGCCTCTTCCTCACGTCGGGCTCGATCGAGCGGTCGATCGGCAGAATGCGCGTCCGGCAAACCTCAATCAACTCCATCCGAAACCTCCCTCCGTGCCGGTCAACGGGCCCGGCATCCGGGCCTCACTTGAGGCGCTGCGGCATGCCGGCCCAGATGACATAGACCTCATCGGCTTCCGTGGCGAACCGCTGGTTGACGAACCCGGCCACGTCCCGGAACCTGCGGCCGAGAGGCGTCGCCGGGACGATCCCCAGCCCCACCTCGTTCGTCACGACAACCAGGAGACCCTGGAACCGGCCCGCGGCGGCGAGAAGACGGGGGGCGTCCTCTTCCAATATCTCCTCGTCCTTCCGCCTCTCCAGAAGGTTCGAAAGCCAGAGCGTCAGGCAGTCGAGGACGACGGCCTCGGCGCCGAGGCTCGACAGAGCGCCCGCCGGATCATCCGGCTCCTCGATCAGGAGCCACCCGTCTCCTCTTTCCGACCGGTGACGGGCGATCCGTGCTTCCATTTCCGGATCCCCCGGACGGGCCGTCGCCACGTAGGCGAGCCGTTCTCCGCTCTCCCGCGCCCGGTCGAGGGCGAAGCGGCTCTTGCCCGAGCGCGCCCCGCCCGTGACCAGGACAAGCTTCCCGGCCCGCCTTTGAGCCATTCTATCCCCCTGTCGGAAGGATGTGCGTTTGTGTCCAGGTCTGTTGATTGGAGCGGGCGACGGGGTTCGAACCCGCGACACCAAGCTTGGGAAGCTTGTACTCTACCACTGAGCTACGCCCGCCCGGTCGAAGGGACAGGGCCGTACGTTACAAAGCCGTTCGACCTCTTGTCAAGACTCAAAAGAGGACTTGGCTCTTGCCGAATCGCCGGGAATGGATTAAAAAAGGTCCTGCTTGCTGGAGCCCTCCCATGGAACCCGAGAAAATCATCGCCCGCTTCCGAGACGGCCGCGTCGTGCGCGGCCACCTCGTCCGGCTCAGGCCGACCGAATCCCACCTCGTCGTCACGGAGACGGACAAGGGAGGCCCGGAGACCCAGATCCCTCTTTCCGAGCTGAAAGCGATCTTCTTTGTCCGGTCGTTCTCCGGCTCCGGAAAACACCAGCCGGGAGAGAAGGCCGCGAGCGTGGACTACGTGGGGCGCAAGGTCGGCGTTCGTTTCCCGGACGGCGAGGTGATCACCGGCTACGCGCGGGGATTCGACACGACCCAAAAGGGCTTCTTCCTCTATCCGATCGAGGCGAACTCGAACAACCGAAAGATCTTCGTCGTCCGCGACGCCGTCGAGGAAGTCAAGACGCTCGACCGGGAATCCGGCGGCGCGGAGTGGCTTTCGGGGTAGGCTGATGGGTTGACGGGAGATTCCCGATTACCTGCCTCAGCAATTTCCAATTTCCAATTTACAATTTACAATTTGCAATTTCCAAAACCCACCCATCCACCCGACGACCCAACCGCCCGCGCCATCAGGCCACTTTCTGGTTGAGCCCCAGATCGGACGCTACGTCCGCGATGATCTCCTTGTCGATCACTTCCCTCTTGAGGAGGAAGCCTTCGAGAAGGGCGTTGTCGCAGACGGTGTTGATGAGGCGGGGAATGCCCTTGGCGTACATATGGACGGCCAGGACCGCCTCCGGCGTCAAGATTTCCCGTTCGCACCCGGCGGTCCGCAGGCGATGGCGGACGTACTCTTCCGTCGCTTCCGCCGGCAGTGACTTGAGCCGGCACTTGATGGCGATCCTCTGCTGGAGCGGCTCGTCCAGGGCCATGCACTCGTCGAGCTCCGGCAGGCCGAAGAAGATGAACGAGACGAGCTTGCCGCCGGGGACCTCGAGATTCAGGAGTCCCCGGAACTCCTCCATGACCTCGCGCGACCGGAGCATCTGTGCCTCGTCGATCAGCACGACGGCTTTCTTGCCGGCCTCGTGGATCTCCACGAGCCGCTGGAACAGGTTGTTGAGGAGATCGACCTTGTCCTCCGAGACGCTCGGGACGCCGAGCTGCATGGCGATCTTCCGGAGCAGCCACTCGGTCGTGATTGAAGAGTGGATGATCACGAGCAAGGCCGATTCGTAGCGGTCCTCGTCCAGCTCATCCAGCATCCGGCGGGCGAGCGTTGTCTTTCCGGTCCCGATGTCCCCCACCAGGACGGCCAGCCCCTTCATTGTCTCAACGGCGTACTTCAGCCGGAGAAGCGCCTCGGCGTGCTGGGCGCTCCCGTAATAGAACCGGTTCTCGATGACGTTCGAAAATGGATGCTCGCGGAGCTGGTAGAACTCCAGATAGCTCATTCACTCCTCAAAGGTAGGACACTCGCTTCCGATGCGTCTGGTTGCCGGCCGGCCCCTCGCGCTCATCCGGCGCCGCGGGGGCCGGCTGGCTTCCGGACTGCTGGGAGGGCTCCTTCTTCCCCTTGGGAAGCGCCCCGCTTTCCTTCGGCGAGAGCGCCTTCTCAATCTCCGCGACCCGGGTCTGGGCGTCGCGGAAGGCGGGGTCGATCTGGACGATTTCCCTGAACGTCTCGAGGGCTTCGCCTTTGAAACCGCCCGCTTCGTACGCAAGACCGAGGTCATAGCGCAGCCCGAGGTAGTCCTCCTCGCTGTGCCCCGGGTCCGCCAGACCCTTCCGAAACTCGTTGATCGCCAGTTTGTGCCGTCCCGCCTCATAGTAGCACATCCCGAGCATGCTGCACGCGTCCATGAACCGGGCCGGGTCCCGCGCCGAAAGCTGAAACTCGCTGATCGCCTCGTTGATGAGCCCCATCTCCTTGTACGCGATTCCCAGGTTGTAGTGGGTCTCGTAGTCCTCGTCGCCGAGCTGCTGCTCGACGCCCCGCTTGAACTCGTAGAAGATCTCTTCCAGGTCCTTGTCCTCGAAGGACGTCTCGGCGGGAAGCGGCGCTTCCACTTCCATCTCTTGCTTGAGCTCCGTCGCGAAGTCGAAGAAGTCTCCGGCTTCCCCTTCGGCTTCGGCCTCTTCGGAGGGAGCGCCTTCGGTCGTGAGCCGGATCGACGGAGCGGCCCCTTCCTCGGACTCCGCTGGAGCTGGCGGGGGAGGCGCTTCGGGTCGGGCGGTCTCCGCCGCGGGTTCGATTTCTTTCTCGAAGAATGATTCGATGGGCGGCTCGCCCGCCGGCTCTGGAAATTCTGGAGCGGGAGGGGCCGAGATCGAAGGCTCGACGGGGAGAATGACCTCTTCCAGGAAGGTCGGCTCGGGCTTGCCCCTTTCTTCGGGAATCCCGGCTTCGGGCGGAGCGGCCGCCGCCCCTTTTTCCGGGGCCAGCTCGATCTCCCCAAAGGCCGCCTGCAGTTCCACTTCCTCCCCCGCCGCGAGGGCCTCCTTTTGCGCGCCCAGGAGGGCCTCCTCCCAGGAACGGACCCCCTCGGGCTCCTCGGAAGGAACGGAAACCGGCTCGACGGGAGGAAAAACGGCTTCGGGTGCCGGCGGCGATGGGGCGGGCTCCCGGGGTTCGGGCACGGCTTCCGGGACCTTCACGCCTAGACGTTCAAGACCTCGGCGCGCGCCTGGATGGTCGGGGAAAGCGATCAGTATCCGCTGAAACAGCGTCCTCGCCTCCCCTCCCAGCCCCTGCTGGGCGTAGAACTCCGCCTCCGAGATAAGATCGTCCAGATCGTCCGCGGAGACGGCCGTCGTAGGCGGCTCAGGTTCGGGACCCTCCGCCGCGATCTCGAGCTCGAACGTCGGGATCGTCTCTTCGGCTTCTTCCGGCGCCGCCGGAAACGAGACAGCTTCGGCAGCCGCCTCCGGGCGGGGAGTCGGCTCGGAGGGAGCCGCCGGTTCCTCGTAAGCCGTCCTCTCTATCTCCAGGCTGGGTTCGGGGCCGATTTCGATCGACGGCGCTTCCTCACGGCCTCTTTCCAGACCCGGCGGCGGCTCGATTTCCTGTTCCTCGGCGAACTCGAACGCCGATAGGTCCACCGTGGGGATTTCATCACGCCGCGGCGCGACGGCCTCCGGCGGCCGGGACAGGCCCAGGCGCTCGCGGAGGACGACGCTTTCGGGATGGCTCTGGAGGGCCTCGGCCAGGACCGTCTGGGCGCCCGCTTTTTCCCCGCGGCTTTCGAGGACGTCGGCGATCGTCAGGGATTCATTGAGAGCGTCGACGGGGCTCCCCGTCTGGAGGTAGACGTCCCGGAGCTTTGTGTGAAGCACCAGGTTGTTCGGGTCGCGGTCCAGGAGACGCAGGAGATGTTCAACGGCCTTTCCGGCCAGCTGGTACTTGAGATAGACATCGACTTCCGTCAGATCGACGGGACGGTCGATCGCTCCCACAGGTTCTGGCGCCGGAACCGACGGCGCGATTTTCTCGGCCTCTTCGACCCGGACCTCGCCTGGAGGCGCGGCCGCTTCGAATGAGACCGGGCGCCGCCCCGGCCGAACTTCCCCGGCGGGCGCCGCGGGCGCGGCCGCTTCCGTCTGGAGCGGGCGCGGCTGAAGCTCGCCCAAGCGCCGCTGGATCCCGGCGTCCTCGGGCCGATGTTCGAGAATCTTCTGGTAGATGTTGGCGGCCTTCTCCCGGTTCCCCTGCTTGACGTAGAGCTCGGCCAGCTCCTGATACTCGCCGACCGCCCTGTCCTCGTCTCCCTTGCGGAGGAGTTGTTCGATCAGGAGGTGCCTGATGTCGATGGAGGTTGGATCTTCCTGAACGAGACGGTCCAGGATCTCGTCGATCTTCGCGTCGTCCCCCGCCCCGCGGTAGTGGTCCAGGCACAGATTGAGCGATGCGAGCGCGCCGGCCGTGTCGCCGGCCTGCAGATGGATCTCGATGAGCAGTTCGCGCAGGTTGATCTGGCCCGAATCCTGTTCGAGCGCCGCTTCGGCGAATCGACGCGCTTCGTTGACCTGGCCGGACCCGAAGGCCAGATCGGCCGCGAGAGCAAGCGCGCGAACGTTGCGGGGGTCGGCCCTCAGCAGATCGCCCAGGGCCTCCCGCGCTTCGGACGTCCTGCCCGAAACCGCGAGAAGACGGGTGACTTCAAGGGAAACCGCCTGATCGTCCGGAATGGCGGAGCGGACCCTCGCAAGCTCCTGCAATGCCTCGTCTATCCTGCCCGAGGCCTCGTACCTTCGGGCGAGCTCCACCGCTTCGCGGACGGCGTCCGACCGGCGGCCCTCGCGCAGGTACATCTCCACCAGGCGGACCCGGAGCTTGACGTTGTCCGGATTGAGATCGGCCATCCGCTTGTAGATCTCGAGTGCCCGGCCGATCTGCCCGCTCTTGGTCAGGTGCTCGGCGACCTTGAGATAGGCCTCGTTGGCGTCCTTGACGAGACCGCGGGCTTCGTTGAGCTCGGCCAGGCTGAGGTACGTCTCGACCCGGCCCGGATTGATGTTGAGGATCTTCTTGTAGATGGCGAGGGCTTTGAGGTCGAACCCCTCGTTCCGCCAGACCATGGCGGCGTGCTCGTAGGCCTCGACTGCCTCCGCCTTCGCTCCTCGCTTCAGGTGGAGATCGCCGATCGTGTTGTGGATGTTGCCGTCGCCGGGAAAGTCTCGAAGAAGCTTCTGGTATTCAGCGATGGCCTGCGGGATCTGCCCCCGCGCAACCAGCTTCTGGGCTTCTCGAATGACGTCGCTCTTGCTCAAGGCCACGAGGTCTGGTCCTTCCGCTGTACGGGTGGGAGAAGAAAGCTTCCCGGATTATGGAATGAAGCCCATTCTGCGCCGCGCGGTCAATTTGTCATTTATCACACAAGGGTGGGGGTGTCAAGACCGGAAAGGGCGAAAAATCAATCAATTACGTGCTTTTCCCCAGCCGCGCTCCAGGCCGTCCCTGCCCCTCGCTCCCGCCTTTCAGCCGCGAAAAACGGATTAGTGGGTCGCATCCATCCTTGCTAACACGAGAAAATGGCGGGGTGGACGGGGCTCGAACCCGCGACCTCCGGCGTGACAGGCCGGCGTTCTAACCAAGCTGAACTACCACCCCAGAAAGAAGTTTGGAGTCCGGAGTTTCGAGTTTGGGGTTCGGAGAACAGAGAAAAAGCATTTCCCAAAGTCTCTTCCGAACTCCTCACTCCGAACTCCACACTGCACACCCTGGTAGGCGGAACAGGGATCGAACCTGTGACCTCTGCCTTGTAAGGGCAGCGCTCTCCCGGCTGAGCTATCCGCCCGTCCGCCTTCCGGCAGATGAATCTCGAAACGGAAAAATGCGTGGACGTCAATAACAACAATGCGAAGAGCGAAACGCCCTTCGCGCGCATGAAAGATACTCGAAAAATCCGATGCGTGTCAAGCAAACTGGCACGGCAAGAACGCTTGACCCCGCCCGGCGGCCGCTCTAAGATGCCTGCATCCTCATCAAGGAGACACGTATGGGCGAAAAGGCGCCCTTTCAAGAACTGACCCTTCAGGACAGATTCGAAGTCGCCGTGTACAGGACCGGCGTCGGGCTTGCCATCGCCGCGACCGTCACGGGCGCCGTTCTTCTCCACCGCCCGGACCTGGCCTCGCCGAGCCTCGTCTCCGCCACGGTCGGCCTTTTCGTCGGCGGAAACCTTGCGGCCGCCCTCTTCATCCACCTCTACGCCCGTCCGGTCCGCGTTTTCATCCGGGCGCTCGGCATCGTCTCGGGCGCCCTCCTCCTCGCCGCGCTGTCCGCGGCATCCCAGCAGGAGAGGCACGTCTGGGAAGTTCTCCTCTCGACGGGCCTCGGCACGCTCACGCTCGCCTCCTTCGGGTGCATTCTCGCCTTCGTCGGCGTCAAGGAGGCGTTCTGCTTCCGGCTGAACGAAGGGTACCTGGCCGGGCTCATCATCCCCCTGGTTCCGCTCCTCCACGCGGCCGGCGCTCCGCTCTCCGTCATCCGCGCCGTGGTGACCGTCACGGCCGGCCTTCTCCTACTATTCGCGGCCAGGAAGCTCTTCCAGCCGATGCATTACGACATCGGCGACAAGACCAAATACACCTGATCGCCCAGACGCCCGCGAATGGTCACGCACATCGTTTTCTTCAAGCTGAAGGATTGCACGCCGGCGGGAACCGAGGAGGCCCGGAACGTCCTTCTCGCAATGGAAGGCAGAATTCCCCAGCTCCGCCATCTGGAGGTGGGAATCGACGTCGTCCGCTCGCCCCGCTCGTACGACCTCGCCCTGGTCACGAAGTTCGACTCCCTGGAAGACCTCGCCGCCTACCAGGCGCATCCCGTCCACCAGAACGTCGTCCGGTACATCCAGTCGGCCGCGGAGTCATCGGTCGCCGTGGACTACAGCGCGTAGAACCCCTCGTTCGCCCGTCTCGACCGCTGGTGAATCCTCCGCTCACCCCGGACCTTCTCGAAGCCGCATACCGGCGCGGCCTCTTTCCCATGGCGGAAGAGGACGGGCGGATCGCCTGGTACTCCCCCGATCCGCGGGGCGTTTTCGATCTCGACCGGTTCCACGTTCCTCGGCGACTGGGGCGCGTCATCCGATCCGGACTCTTCGACATCAGGATCGACGCGGACTTCGAGGCCGTCATCCGGTCCTGCGCCGCCCGGGAGGAGACGTGGCTGAACGAGGAGATGATCGACGCCTACGCCGCCCTGCATCGGAAGGGCCTGGCCCACAGCGTCGAGGCGTACAGGGAGAACCGGCTGGCTGGCGGGCTGTACGGCGTCGCGATCGGAGGCGCGTTCATGGGGGAGAGCATGTTCCACGTCGAGACGGACGCCTCGAAGGTCTGCCTCGCGCACCTCGTCGAACGCCTGAAGGAGCGAGGGTTCATCCTTCTCGACACCCAGTTCCTGACGCCCCACCTCGCCCGCTTCGGGGCGCGGTGGATCCCGCGGAGCGAGTACCTCCGCCGGCTTGCGCGCGCCCTGACCCTCGAGTGCCGGTTCGGTTGAGATGATGAGGCCGGGGAGGAAGAACCTTCCGATCCAGGCGATCCTTTTCCTCGTCCTTGCGGGAAACGCCGCCGGTCAAAGCGCCCAGAGCGACGTGGAAATCCGGGAGCGATGGGCCAAAGCGGTCGCCGCAACGCGGACGGAGGCTTGCGCGGAAGAAAGCGAGCCGATCCGGAAATCGATCGACTACGCGGCCATGCTGATCGCGCACAACGAGATCGAAGAAGCGAAGGAGATCCTCGCCGGAGCGGCCCGGAAGTCCCGTTCACCCGTCTGCGGGGAAACCCTCCGCAGGCTCTCGACACCGCCATCCTGAGCGGAGCAATTCCCGCCCCGCGCCGGCTGTCAGACCCCGTACGCCCCGAAACGCCGAACGCCTCCCAGCACGCCCGCGAGGGTCCCCATGAGCGTCACGATCGTCGCTCCCGTCGGAAGATCCCAGCCGTATGAGACGGACACGCCCAGAAGGCTCACCGCCGCGCCGAACACCCATCCGAAGACCAGACGCCGTCCGAACGAGCGGGACCAGACCGAAGCAACGAACGCCGGGACGATCAGGTACGCGAAGACCATCAGAACTCCCGCCACTTCCACGGCGTTCGTGATGGTCATCGCGAACAGCCCGAAGAACCCCGCTTCCCAGAAGAAAGCCGCGGTCCCGGATGCTTTCTCCATGGAGAGGGCCGTCCATCGGCTGTGGAACACCGAGAGGCCCGTGATCACGACGGCGTAGAGAATCCCGACATGGACAAGCTGGCCGGGCGTCGTCCAGAGGATGTTTCCGCTGAGCATCGATTTGATCGCCTCGGCCCCGTGCGGAGACCGGCTCAGGAGGACTAGGGCCAGCGCCGCGGCCGTCACGTAGACGATCCCGATCAGGACTTCACGATAGGTCTTGTCCGGAATCCGCCTGAGACCCGCGAACCCGAGGGCGGCCATGACGGCGAACGCATGGCTCAGGCCGCTCGAGGCAAGGCTCCCCGGCTCCCAACCCGCGAGAAGAGCCGCGACGCTCCCAAGCGCCGCCATCTGGGCCATCGAGAGATCGACAAAGATGATCCCCCGCTCCAGGACGTGGAGACCCAGGTAGACGTGGGGCCCCACGAGGAGAAGGACCATGACCGCCGCCGGCCAGAGGATCGATGCCCCCTCCATCATCCCCCCGCCTCCTGGAAGGCGCCGCGCAGTTTCTCCGTCAGGACGTCTATGAGCTGGTCGTACGTCTCGACGCCGGGCGCCCCTCCCACGGAAAGCGGAAGCTCGACGATCCTGAGCCCCGTCCGCTCCGCGAGGAAGCGGGCGGACTGCGTCTCGTAATGCGCTTCCTTGATCAGGATGGAGATTCGTTCGTCCTTGATCTTCCGGACGAGCTTGGCCAGATGGGCGGCGGAGGGCGGGATTCCCGGTTTCGGCTCCAGTTCGCCGGCAACGACGAGGCCGAAGCGGCGGGCAAAGTAGTCCCACGACCGGTGATACGTTAGGACCCGCCGTCCCTCGAAAGGCGCGAGCCGCGCCTGCCATTCGGACAGCCGTTTCTCGATCAGCCTCTCGAAGTCGTCCGCCCGCCCCTTGTAGTACGACCGGCCTTCGGGGTCGATCCGGGCGAACCGCGCCTGAATGAAGTGCGCGGCGGCCGCGGCGTTCCGCGGGTCGAGCCAGTGATGCGGGTTCCCCTGCGGATGGACGTCTCCCTGAGAGCGGTCGACCCGCGCGCCGGGCGCATCCAGGAGCCGCACGGCCTTCGACGTGTCCACGTGGCCCGGGGCGCCGGGAAGGATCTTCCCGTTCCGCGCGGAACTGAGAAGCGGCGGGAGCCAACCCGCTTCGAGATCGGCGCCGACGAGGATCAATGCGTCCGCTCGGCGGGCCTGGTGGATGAGTGAAGGCTTCGGATCGACGAAATGAACATCCTGGCGGCCCGATGTGAGGGAGACCACGTCCACACGCTCTCCGCCCACGGCCCTCGCCAGGGCCGCAAGATCGGTCGTCGTCGCCAGGACATTCATCTTTCCCCATGCCGGAGAAACCGTGGAGAAGAAACCAACGAAGATGGAGCTGATCGGAAAAACCCATTTCCAGGTCGTCATGAGGAATCCCTCCCTAGAACGCGTGGGCCGCGTGGGCGCCCAGGAGGAACTCGGCCTGGAGCCAGATGCCGTAAACGTCCTTGTTCAGATGCTCCGGCCGGTCGACGTTCACCTGGAGTCGGAGCTTGCTGAACTCCGTCGGGTAGTAGGTGACGTTCGGAGAGATCCGCCGGCGCCTGTCCCGCATCGGATCCTCGGGATCGTCCCCGTCCGCCCAGTCGTACCTGAGGCCCGCCACCCACCTCGGAGCGAATCCCCACAGAATCTGCGTGTAGAGCCCCCGGTCCCGAAGGAGGGCCTTGTCCTCGCCCGCCTCGTACCGGCGCGCCATGACCTCCGTCTGCCAGGACACGAAGGGGAATCCCCGCTCCGTGACGACGGGCTTCCACTTGAGATAAGCGTCCAGACCGTAGATCTCCGTCCGGTTCCCCGAACCCGTCGCGTTGGGACCGAAGAGACCGGAGACGCCCAGGTTGAGCGTCGCGGACTGCGAGAGGTCCCACGAATTGAGCCAGCGGAGGGCGTACAGCATGTCGGCGAAGGAGCGGACCGGACGGTCCTGGATCGCATGCCCGGCGAAGCTCTCGTTCTCCTTCGTGTTGAGGAAGCTCACGGCCGTCCCCCCGCCCGGATGCTGGACGCCGGCGATCGCCTCCGAGAACCAGGGAAGCGGGGCAAGCCACGAGAGCCGGACGCCGGGGTTCCTCAGGCCGTCCCCGCCGAACATCCGGGAGTTCACGACCGGCTGGTCCACGAAACCCCAGGCGTGTGGATGCGTGGCGTTGAGCCGGCCGAACTCCGTGAAGTACTGTCCGGCCTTCACTTGAAGGGCGTGAGGCAAAGAGAGGGTCGTGAGGGCGGCCTCTTCGATTTCCACATGAGTTTCCCCGTTCCGGTCCAACTGGAGAATCACGAAGACGTCCCCGCGAAAGTAAGGATCGACCGCGCCGCCCAGGGACAATTCAACCTGCTGGAACGTGAAGCCCCGCCCCTTCGGATCGTGCGCCCCGGCTTGAAGGACCTCCGTGACCGAATCCGGCTCCGAGGAACCCCCGCCGGAAAAGAGGCCCGAGACGCCGAGATCGAGAAAGCGAGGGCCGGACGAGACCGGGGCCGTTTGAGACTGCGCCCGGACGGGAGCAACCATCCCCCCGATGGAAAGAATGAAGACGGCAAGCGCCGCGATGAATCGGGACATGAGAACACCTCCACGCTCTGCGCGGGGCGCCTGGAATCAGGAGACTCGGAGCTCCCGCGAGAAGGAAAGAATGCGGCCGCCGGCCGCCGATCAGTCGGTCCCCTGCTGGAAAGCAGGCGGTCCGGCGAACACCGAGTGGCCAAGCGGACGTGGAACTACGGTTGGAGGTGAGACGAAGGGGGACCTCGTGTGGAGTCGGCGAACGCGGGAGCGGATGGACACGCCGAGGGGAACTCGACACGCCCCCTCTCGGGCGCAATGAGTACGGCGGCGCCCTCCGGGGCGCAGGCGCCGTCTCCGGGGGCGTGCTTGATCCAGTGGCCCGCACTGCAGCCGTGGTCGTGGACCAACTCGTTCTGAGCGTAGGCGTGGTGGACAGCGACGCCGGAGGCAAGAAGAAAGTAGGCCGAAAAGATCGCCGCCGGCAGACGGAGGTTTCTGGCTTTCATGGCCTTCATGGGAAGAAGAGGTTACTTCGGCCGGCCGGGCCTGTCAATCAAAACGGGAATGGAAGTATTACGCGACCTCGCAGATCATTTCGATCTCCACGGCGGAGTTGGCGGGAAGCCCCCTCGTCACCCCATTGTTTTCGGATTGACGCCCAAGCCGGCCGGACCGTATTATTCTCCGAAGAATAAGGAGGACAATCATGCCTGCTGTTTACGAGAAACAGGAACTGGTGAGCGCCACGCGCGTGGCCAAGGAGTTCAGCCGGTGGCTTCGGGAACTCAGGACGGGGCCGAGGCGTCGGGTGGTCGTTCTTAAGAATAACGCGGTAGAGGCCGTGCTCCTTTCCGTTGAGGAGTATGAGGCCTTGGTGGAAGCCTCACAGATCGCGGAGCACGAGGAGATCTACGGCATCGTTCAGGCCCGGAAGAAGTCCGAGAACAAGCCGGGGAAACCGCTGGGTCAGGTCCTTCGCGCCCATGGAATCAAGGGCTAGCGGCTCTTGTGTCGTCCAGTTCACGTCCGAGGCGGAGGAAGACTTCGCTCGGCTGGACGGATCACAGCGGAAAGAAGTCGCCGTCCAGCTTCGGAAGATTGAACGGTCGCCCCAGTTGGGAGCGCCTCTCGGCAACCGGGCCGGCCTTGACCTGTCAGGATACAGAAAGCTCTACGCCTGCCGAAAGTCCATCCGCATCGTCTATCGTTTCCCCATGCCGGAGAACGACCCGGAAGCAGATATTCCCGTCGCTCTCATCGTCGCAATCGGTCCTCGAGGAAACCTGGAAGCCTACCGCCTCGCCGCCGACCGACACAACCGCTGAGCTTTCAGGAAGATAGGCTTTACCCCACTTCGCAGATCATCTCGATCTCCACGGCGGCGTCGGCGGGAAGCTCGGCGACCCCCACGGCGGCGCGGGCGTGCCGGCCCGCCTCGCCGAAGAGCTTCGAGAGAAGCTCCGAGGCGCCGTCCAGGACCTGCGGCTGAGACGTGAAACCTGGTGAGGAGTTGACGTAGCCTGTTACCTTGACGATCCGTCGGACGTTCTCGAACCCGCCTGCGTATTTCTCGATCACAGCCAGAGCGTTCAACGCGGCGAGCCGGGCCGCGTTCCGTCCCTCCTCGACCGAAACCTCCCCGCCGACCTTGCCCGTGACGGCGACCTTCCCGTTCTCGATCGGCAACATCCCGCTCACGAACAGAAGATTCCCCGCCCGCACCGCCGGCAAATACGCCCCCCTCGGCGCCGCCGGCTCGGGAAGGACAATCTCCTCTTTCGCCTGCACGCGCACTACCCCCTTCCGCCTTCGGAAGGCCTGGTTTTTTCTTCGAGCCGGAGAGCGGCGCGAGCGAGAAGAGAAACGTGTCTTTCCTTGATCCGATCGAAGATCTCCCGGGCCGTCTCTTCGCTGTAAATATGCGTCGTCTTGTTTTGGTCGTCGAGCATGTCGAGGGCCTCCTCGCCGTCTTCCAGGATGCCCCTTCGGACCGCCTCCTTGATGCACGACCTGGGACCGGCGCAGTCAAACCCTTCGTACTCCACGGCCAGTTTCAACGCCTTCCAGAAAAGCTCGAATGTGAACTCGAACCGCTTGATGACGCCGTCCCGGTCCAGGTCGTCCACCGCTCTTCCCGCGGACTCCTTGAGCCGATCCGCGGCCGCGCGGAACTTCGCCAGGCCGTAAGCAAGTTCATCCACCATGGACGACCCTTCCGGTCCGGATCACGATCTCCCGTAATTCCGGCTCCACCTTGTCGAGGTCAACCAGGTCCACCGTGAAGATGCCGGCTGTTTCGTCGAGGGTTTCTTTCAGAAGTCGCTCGGTTCGCGCGTCCATGGTGACACCCTCGACCGCCAGATCGAAATCCGCGTACGTCTTCGCCCGCCCTGACGCCCGTGAGCCGAAAAGAATGACTCTCTTCGGATGGACCCTGGATACCACCACGTCAACAATCTCCCGAAGGAGCTCCTCGGTGTTCCTAGTCTTGGTTTGTTCGCCCATCATCGCGGTCTCGATGTTTCCTATTGGCTCGAATTCTACTCTTCGCCCAGACGCGGAACAACTACCAGCTACCTCAGAACTCTGCAAAGGCCCCGCGCGACTGCGTCGCAAGGATTAAGAAAGAGCGGCGAACCTGGCCGGGTTCCTCCACCTATCCAGTTGATGACACACGCGAGGTCGAATCTCGGGGGGAATTCTCACGCGCCGGCCGCCTTGAACGCACACGCACTCTCGTTGGCTCTATGAACACCTCCGAAACCCCCGTTTCGTCATAGTCCGGATTCATGCGCAGACGCCACGAATACTCCCGACGAAGCGCAGCCTTTTCCTCTCGGAAGGCTCTCACGTCAGACACAAAACCACGCTGGACGAGCACTGCAACCCACACACTCTGACGGCTTGCCTCACCCATGAGTCTTGCCTCCTGCTTTCACCCTTTTATGCCACCCGAAAACATTGCGGTACTCCAGAAACGTGCAAATTTCCTTGAGTCCGCTCGCTTTGAACGTTGGTCTTCCAATCTGCCGGACAAAAAGCGCCCTGCGGTCGTCATTGGACACGATACCAAACCGCATACTCAAGTTCGGAAACATAAGATGGACATCATTGAAGCGGAGCAACCCAGAATAGATCGGCGTCGAGTGCTCGACTTCATACAAAGCCGCCGGACGGCCACCGCCTCGCTCTATCCAAATTACATCTACCTCCTCCGCAATCTCTATTTAGTCAAGCCTGTTGCGGATTTTATCAATGAATGCTTTTCCCGCAAGCGCCAGTCAATGCCGGAATAAAACAGAGTTTAAAAACTCCGCATCAGTGGCGGGCTTGATGATAAGGACCGGTTCCGTCCTTTTTTACATCAAAAAAATCAAAACAAACTCCCCTCAACCTTTCCTCTCGTCAGCTTCGAAAACTCAAGTATCTCTCCAGCCGACGCGCCTTTGTCCCGCATGGCATAGATGGTACGTGAAGCTGCGTTCCGGCGAAACGATAATCTGCGGCCCTGCGTCGCAGAAAAGTAATTCTTGATAGGCTTTGTTCCCCAATGATTCTCTTGTCTCCGATACGCTCCGGCAAACGTCGTAGTATAACGCTTGACAGGAAGCCGAAATCTGATAGAATCCCCGTGTTACATGCGTCAAAACGTAATGCAAGCCGCAAGTTAATTTTCAGTAACAATTCAATGCTGTCCAAATTAGCCTGGATTCCGGGGGTGGACCACCGGTTTTCCTGGG
>CAKKSE010000017.1 GCA_919903025.1 Nitrospiria bacterium
ATCACTTTGAATCTTTTAATTACGTCCCCCCTTCTGCCCTTCTGCCTTCCAATGATTGCCTTCTTGCGGCCTCGCGATGGCGCAAGGGGCAAGGGTTCGCTTGAAGCACATAAACCAAAGCAATTCACGCTGCGATATATTCGCGGATGTCCACCTGAACGCCTGCCCGCGCCGCTTCTTCCGCGGCTTTCAGGAGTAAGGACGTCGTCCCTTCGTCCACGTACTCCTCCCCGCAATTGGCGCAGATGCGCGCCGGGACGTTCTTGACGACGAGCGTCATGCCGTCGCGTTCCAGCGTCACGGTCGCTTTCCCAGGTCGCGTCTCTCCTTGCTTGCAGATCACGCATTTCATGGCGCTTTCCTCCTCCTGAAATCCGGCTCCCACCGGTCAGGCTCCGGTTCGTAGGTTGTGATCACGATCGTCTCCCGATCCCTATCGTTATCAGCCGCCACAACATGGATCGGCCTTGATCCACGCCAGCCGAGAATCAGCCTGCTCGGATACGGCGTGTCATCCGGATAGTCCTCGATCGGTTCTCCAGTCTTCAGCACGTGACGCACGTCTTCCGGACTGATGTTGCGCTCGAACATTCGTTTGATGGCATGGACTCGGAAGACAAGACGGTCAAAAACCACGAGGGGACTCCTATCAGAACTTGACGCCGACGCCCACGAAGGCGCCTTCGCGCTTGCTCGTGACGACGTCGAGCTTCGAGGCGAGGGCGCTCCCGTCGGCCAGATAGACGGTGTCGATCCCGTTCTTCGCTTCGAGCTTGATCGACCAGAATCCCCCTTCGACGAACATGAGGCGCGTGGGATGGAAGGCGAGCGAGATCTTCAGTTCTTCGCCCGTCCCGCCGTCAGCGTCGTGGACGAAATTCGGCGGCGTCGACCGGAAGTCCGTCCGCAGGTTCCAGAAGGCTTCCCCGCGGTATTCAGCGTTGAAAATGTGGACGTACGAAGCGCGGATCTCGAGGCGGCGGCCGATCGGGATTGTCCCGGCGATCCCCGCCCGCAGGGCGCTCCAGTCGAACGCGTATTTGGAGTTGAGGCCGTAGAACGGCTCGTGGACCGTGCGTTCGTTGTCGACGGTCTGCACGCCGTTCTTCATCGTCAGGTCGTCCTGGTACGACTGGAACCCCGCAAGGAGGTCGATCGTCAGGCCTCTCTCCTTCGGCGGACCAGCCGCCTGCTCCTGTCTGAATCGCGGCCGGTCGTCCGGCTCAAGGCGGGGAGATTCCCGCCCAAGCCACGGGTAAACCCTGACGAGGACGTTCACGTCGTAGAGCGTAACGGTCCCGGACGTGTCCGATTTCGACTCCGAGAAGTAATAATCCTTCAATCCATACGCCGGGATCGTGAGCCAGTCGCCGTCCGTGTTTGTTCCGCCTGAGATGTCTCCGCTTCCGTACGAGCCGGAGAACCTGAGCCACGGGGCCGCCCGGACCCTCGCGGCGACGACCGGGATCGTGCTCTTGAGATTGTCGAACGTCAGCCGCGATTTCCCCGAGTACGGAACCGCGCCCGCGCCATAGTCGTCGACGCCCGAGAAGCTGATGGTCCAGTCCCCAGTTCCCTTGCTCTGCCATCCCTGGAGGGAGACGGAGGCGCGTTCTTCGGTCCACGGATCAAGATGGACCGTCGGCTCGGGCTGAGCAGTCGCGGAGAGAGGCGAGGCGGTCAACGCGGCGAGAAGGAGAAGGGCCAACGTGATGAGGCAAGATGCACTGTGAGCCTCAAGGCCGGCGTGCACGCCAGTCTTCGGGATGCGCTTGGAATGCCGAGCAACCGTCTGTTTCTTGGGGGTCGATCCCTGGCCAGATATCGGATGCGTCATTGGGGGCTTCCTCCGGTCTGAGAAGGGACTGCTTTCCGTTGGCGAACGGATTATAGCCAAGAAATGCGGGTTGACGGGACTACTTTTCTTCCTCGCCCTTCTTGCCGTGGGCGTGGGTGAAGTAGAGGGCGAGGGCGACGAGGAATATCCCGCCGCCCAGGTAGAGGATGTTGAGCGGCTCGTCGAACGTCGTATGGATCACGTTCTTGAAGAACGTGACGATCAGGATCATCAGGACGACCTTGGCCAGGCGGTCCTTCAGGTCGTCCAGGTTCTTGATGAGGAGAATCCGGGAACTCTGGCGGGCGTCCCGCTCGGCTTCCTCGATCTTGCTCACGAAAAGCTCGTAGAGACCGAGAGAGAAGATAAGGAGCACAGTGGCGAGAAGATAGTCATCGACCGCGCCGATGATGTGTCCGACGACGTCGCTGTGGAACGCGTCGTATCCTTCGGAGGCTGATCCGCCGATCTGGGAGACGTAGTAGTGGACGGCTTTCCACGCGATCCAGGCGACGTCCGCCGTGGCGATGAAGAAGAGGATGATCGAGGAGACGAGGCTCGCGAGGACCGCGAGCACGACGATGAACCGGCTCTTCCAGAGGAAGCCCTCGAAGACTCGTTCAATCCATCCCATCCGGGTTGGCCCTCTCACCCGAACCTCTCCCCTGCGCGGGGGAAAAGGGAAAACGCTTCCTAAATTCTGGCCGCGCCGATCCTGTCCGTCAGCGCGGTGACGATCTTCTCGATGTCCGCGCCGTCGCGCTTGGCGGCGTCGGTCAGGGCGGCGCCGCCGCCGCAGCACGCGTCGATCCCGAACTCGTTGAAGATGGAGATCGTTTCCGGGAATTTAGCCAGGATGTCGTTCACGGTCATCTCGCGAATGTCCATGTGGGTCTCTCCTTCAGTGCGCCGGATGCGGCGCGGCGGCAATCACGGCCAGAACGACAAGATCGCCGTCCCTGGGAGCCCTCATGCCGTGCGGCTCGTCGGGGCGGCAAGCCACGAGATCGCCCGCCTCCACGGGAAGCTCGCCGCCGTCGCCCACGAGTATCCATCCATGGCCGCGGACAACCGTCATGAGGACGTTCATCGGCGCGGCGTGGGGGGTGACGATCTGTCCGGCCTTGAGGCAGAAGAGGGCGACGCGGATTCCCGGAGCGTCGTAGACCAGGTGGACGTTCGGCCGGTCGTCCCGAAAGCGGATCATCCGCGTGAGCGACTTGACGACGCCCGACGCCGTTTGGATCGATTGATCTATTTCCACAAGAGTCTCCTTTGGGATCAACG
The DNA here is from genome assembly GCA_919903025.1 of Nitrospiria bacterium. Classification (GTDB taxonomy): domain Bacteria; phylum Nitrospirota; class RBG-16-64-22; order RBG-16-64-22; family RBG-16-64-22; genus RBG-16-64-22. The sequence goes on from CAKKSE010000017.1 coordinate 3,125, forward strand.
ACGTCCGTGTGGGGACCGGGCCGCCGCGGCCTTGCGGAAGCCTTGCCGACGCCCGCCGCTACGCGGCGATCCCAAGGCCCAGGGCGAGGCCCAGGCCCACGACGATCAGCCCCGCGATCAGCGTCGCCCTGGCCATCCACCTGAGCGCGAGCCGGCTTGACGCATACCAGGGGTCGTCCGCCGCCAGCCTCCGCGCCCACGGTCCCAGCCATGCATGGTGGAACCACGTGAGGAAAACCATGAGGAGGGCGAGCGACACTTTGACGGCCAGGAAAACGCCCTTTCGGCCGACCATCGGCGTCATTGCGAGGAGCGCCGCTCCCGTCGCGAGCAACGCGACGATCGCCGTCCACTTGACCCAGTGGAACCGGCGGCCCGCCGCGCGCTCGATCTCCTTGCGCGTCGTCGGCCAGTCGGCCTCCGGGACGCTCCCTCCAGCCGGGAGCGATCTCAGGACCGGATTCAGGACCAGGATGGCGTACGCGAGACCGCCGATCCAGACGGCGGCGCCGAGGACGTGAAGGTACACGAGAAAGAGTCGGATCACGGAGTCAGCTCCAACCGAAAAAGCGGCCGGGATCGGCCGCGCAAGCCATTATCGTTTCAACGCCGCCGAACATTCAACTGGAATATGGACGGACCTGAAGGGTCTGTCTGTCTTTTGCGCGCTTTATGTCGATTCGAAATGGGTCGGGCGGGAGAGAATCCGAGAAGCCGGACGTCTCGCTGGAAGTTTCCCCCCGGTAACTTCCAAACGCGGCGCCGGCTTCTCTGGAAACCGGTAGACAGAGCCGAGCCAGCAGGAAAAAGCGACCAGCCGATCTGGTCCACCGAACTGAGGAACCGAACGTAGAATCTGCGCAAAGCATAGCGGACAATTTTTCGCGGCCCTATGACTTGCGTCATAATCGACTTGATTTTTTTTCTGTCTTGGGTGTGAAACCGCGTTTGATTCGCCGGAATCGACGATTCTTCGCGTATCACAATCCGAACTTGTGCGCCCGATCGGTTCCGAAGATTCCCGACGGACGGAGGATCGGCAGACGCTCCAGCTCTTTTCTCGTCGCTGTGTCGTAGACAACCACCTGGTCGCTCTTGTTGGCGGAGACGTAGGCCGCCTCGCCTTTCGGCGTGAACGTCATGTGAAAAATTCTCTTCCCGGGCTTGAGCGTGGCGGCGACCGACAGAGACTCCACGTCCACGATTTGTATCGTATCGGCATCGTCGCCGCTGAAGTTGACCCAAATTTCTCTTCCATCCGGGCGGGCGACCGCGAAGACGGGCGTTCCAACGAGCGGAATCGAACGAACGAATCCCCCGTCAGCCGCGCCGAAGACAGCCAGGCGCTTTTCACCCACGACGGGAGCGAAGATCATTCCCGCCGCCTCGGACCACCCCTTGAGGTGAGGGATCTTGAGAACGGGGTGCTTGTCGTACGATTTCCCGGGCTCGTTGAGGGAGACGCGCGACACGCCGTCGAGTTTCCACGCGTCGATACGCGCCATCCATGGAGAGTGAAAGAAGCCCGCGACGTACGTCCGCCCGTTCGACGAGAGGACGCCGTCGAACGGCATCCGGCCGACGTCCCAGAACTTCTTCACGACGGGGAAGCCCGGTTTCCCTGCGTCCACGACCCATATCCCGTCGGCGTCCATGAGGGAGAAGATGAGGAGGTTCTCCGGCGCGTTCACGAGGCCGACCGTGCGCGAGGGGATTGTCGTCCCTTCTTTTTCACGGAGCGCGGGGATCACGGCGAGTTCGGCCAGGCTTTCGATGTCGTAAATCCGGATGTCCGGCGGGTCGTAGTTGGAGACGGCGACGCGCCGCCCGTCCTGAGTGACGGTGAGCCCGATCGTCGAGGCGCCGACCCGGACCCGGTTCTCGATCCTGAGTTCGAGCAGGTCCACCTTGTTGAGCCATCCGTCGCGCGTGACGACGAAGGCCCATCGGGCGTCCCGCGAGAACGAGATGCTCGCGTGGTGCATGACGCCGAGTCCTCCGACGCGGCCCAGGACCCTGTGGCGGACGGAATCGACGACGGTCACGCCGCCGGCCTCCCGCTCCACGATCACCATCAGCGCGCCCGTTCCCCATTTTTCCGCCCCAGCCGCCCCGCGGGGAAAGAAGGCGATGAGCGCCAGAAGGAGAACCGCGCTTTGGGCCGAGCGGCTCATTTCGCTGTTCCTCTGTTGCCCGGGTCCCCGGCGCGGAACGAGTAGACGTACGCCGCGACAGCCAGGGTCTCTTCACGGGTCAGCGGGATGTGCGGCATCGAGTTGGACGCGTATCCGCGTTCATGACTCCGCGTGGCGGGATTGACGATATACGCGTAGATCTCCGCGGGAGTCCGCCGGGACGCGATCCAGCTGAACGAGGGGCCGAAGGCCTTCACTTCGGGGTGGTGGCACCCCATGCACTTGGCGTCGAAGACGGTCTCTCCGAGAGCGATCCGCGCGGGATCAGTCCACCACGAGTCGGTGGCGAGGACAAGCGTCGGGAGAAGAAGAACGGACAGAAGAACGAGGCGGGTCATTCGACAGCGGGCTGTGTGGAAGCGAGCTCCCTGGCGGCCGGCGTGATCCCGATCTCGTCGTCCGTCAGATAGCAGGCCGGATCAGGCGCCCACGGGTCGCCGTGGATCACCTCCGCGCGGACGCGGTAGGAACCCATGCAGATCGCGCGGAACCGGCAGGCGCCGCAGCGGTCCTTGAGGAGGCGCTCCCGGTCGCGCAGGCCGGAGAGGACCGGATCCTCCGGATTCCGCCAGAGCCGGCCGAAAGGCCCTCTCCGGACATTGCCGTATGTCCGCCGAGTCCAGAACTGGTCGGGATGGATATTCCCCTGGGGATCGATATTCGCGATGGCCACGCCGGACGAGTTCCCGCCCCGGCGGAGAAGGAGACGGTGGATCCTGGCCGCGAGTGCGGGATCGCGGCGGGCGATCGCCATGTGGAGGTACGGACCGTCCGCGTCGTTGCTCCCCGTCACGATCTCAACCGGCCGCCCCTCGGCGGCGGCGCTTTCCGCCCGGGCGAGGATCAAATCCATGGCCTTCCGCGTTTCCGCGGCCGACAGGTCGCGGGGAGCGATCTTCGCGCCGCGCCCGGCGTAGACGAGATGAGCGATGTAGACGCGGTCGATTCTCTCCCGGTCGGCCAGGTCGAAGAGCCCGGGAAGGTCGTGAACATTGTTCTTGCTCAGGGTGAACCGGAGCCCCACGGTGAGCCCGGCGTCCCGGCAAAGGCGGATGCCCCGGATGGCTTCCGCGAACGCGCCCGGATGTCCCCGCAGGCGGTCGTTGACAGCCGGTCCGGCCCCGTCCACGGAGACCCCGACATAGCGGAATCCGGCGGACTTGACGGCCGTCACGGTCGTCTCGTCGATGAGCGTCCCGTTCGTCGAGAGCGAGATGGAGATCCCGCGGTCGGCCGCTCTTCCGGCGATTTCGAAGAGGCCGGGGTGAAGGAGCGGATCTCCGCCGGAGAAGATGATGACGGGGATGCCGAACGCCGCGAGGTCGTCGACCACGGAAAGGGCTTCGCGCGTGCTCAACTCGTCCGGGTCCGGCTCCGCGCGCGAGCTCGTGTAGCAGTGGAGGCAGTGCAGGTTGCAGCCGCGGGTCAGGTTCCAGACGACGATCGGTTTCCTGCCGGCCGGCGCGGGGGAGGGGGCATATCTCAGGAGGCCCGGGGACAGACCGGCCCCCTCCTTCGATTCGGCCTCGCGCTCGGTTTCCTCTGCCCGGAGCAGTTTCGTCACATTGAGCACGGCGCTCTCTCGACGCGTGAGGAAAGGGGGGCGGTGAACTCAAAAACGAGTTTACAGATCACGGGGCGGATCGGGCCATGATTCGCGTCATATCCATTGTTCGTCATTCCGGGCTTGACCCGGAATCCAGTGCTTGGGGTCTGGATTCCCGCTTCCGCGGGAATGACGAGGAAGGGCGGAAGGGGCGTTTTTCGATGCACTCCTAGTCGTCCGGGGCGAGCGGAATAAGCTCGACGGCGACGACGGCGGCGTCGTCCGCAGCCGGGGCCGAACCGCGGAAGCGTTCGCTTTCCTCCAGGATGCCGTCGATCATCCGCTCCAGGGTCGACAACCGGTGGCGGCTGATCGACTGAAGGAGCCGTTCCTCGCCGTAGAGTTCGGCCGCTTCGTTGTGAACCTCGGTCAATCCGTCCGTGTAGAAGACGATTCGATCGCCCGGGCGAAGCGTCACTTCGGTCTCTTGGGGCTCGGAGAGAGTCCCCGTGTCGGTCCGAACCGCGCCGATGACGAGCCCGGCGGCTTCAACCTGCTCGGTCTTTCCATCACGGCGGACGACGATCGGGCCCGGGTGGCCGGCCGTGGCGAACCGGAGCGTCCGGGTCTCGACGTTCACGACGCCGAAGAGCATCGTGAGGAACTGTCCGAGGCGGAGGAGAGGCGTCATCTCTTCGTTGATTTTCTTGAGGAGCTTGGCCGGGGACGAAATGACGTTCGCCCACGTGGAGAGGGTGACCTTCGTCATCGCCGCCACGAGCGCCGCCGGGACGCCGTGTCCCGAGACGTCGGCGATCATGACGCCGAACTCGGTCTTGCTGATCGGGATCACGTCGTAGAGGTCTCCGCCGATCTCGCCGGAGGGACGGTACCGGGCCGCGAAATCGGCCCCGCTCACTTCGAGGAGCCGCACGGGAAGGAGGCCTTCCTGGATGCGGCGGGCGAGCCGGAGCTCCTCCATGAGGAGGTCGTCCTTTTCCTTGAGTTCGGCCAGGGCGGCGGCCAGCCTCTCGTTCACGGCCCGCTCGGCGGCGAGGAGATGCCTGTTTTCCTTTTCCAGTTCGGCGATCCTCATCCGGGCCCGGATCCGCGCGAACAGCTCGTCGGGGTTGAAGGGCTTCTGGATGAAGTCGTCGGCGCCGATATCCAGCCCCTGGACCCTGTTCTTGGTGTCCCCCTGGGCGGAAAGGAAGAAGACCGGGATGTCGCGCGTCAGTTCGCTCTTCTTGAGGGCCGTGCAGACTTCATATCCGTCCATTCCGGGCATCCGGATGTCCAGGAGGATGAGATCGGGGAGTTCCCCCTCCGCCAGAGCGATTCCGTCCCGTCCGCTGTCGGCGGTGATGACGGAGAATCCCTCGGCGGCCAGTCGGACGCGCGTGTATTCCCGGACAAGGGGATCGTCGTCGATCAGGAGTATCCGGTCGGCCCCGCGCTTTTCTCGCGGGGGGGCGGACTGATGGCGCGGAGCGGTTTCCGTCAGCGGCAAGGAAGGGCCCCTTTCGCCGCTATTCGCGGACACCCGCGGCGACTCCGGACACGGCGACGACCGCTTCGTCCACGCTCGACAGGATGGGGAAGATTCTCTGGAACTGGGCCAGATCGAGGATCTTCCGGACGTATCCCGCCGGGTTGACCAGGGCGAGCGAGCCTCCGATGAGACGGGCCTGCTCCCGCGCCATGAGGAGCATGCCGAGGGCCGAGGAGTCGATGAACTCGACGTGCGAGAGGTCCACGATGAGCTTCTTCGATCCGTGACCCAGCAGTTCGTCCACCTTCTTCCTGAAGTCCCGGTGAGTCGAGAACGCGAACCTGCCGCCCATCTCAATGACCACCACTTCGCCGTCCTGGCGAACGTTCATCTTCATGGTCTTCCTCCTTTCCACGTGAGGACGATTCGGCGTCCTCCGTCTTCGAATTGGACGTCCGAGGCGAGCGATCGGATCATGAGCAGGCCCCTTCCGGCCGGCTTGAGAAGCGCGCTCTCGTCGACCTGGGAGTTGCGCGCCTGGTCGGGATCGAACCCTTCCCCCTGGTCCGTGATGCGGACCACGATCGCCCCTCGGCCGAACGCCGCCTGGAACGAGATCCGCTTCCGCGGGTCGGCGCGGTTCCCGTGGTTGTGGGCGTTCAGGAGCGCTTCGTGCGTCGCCGTCTCCACCCGCCATCGGACCTCCGGCGCGAAACCGCGCGAATGGACCTGCTTCATGAACCGTCTGAGAGCCTTTCCGATGGCGGGAACAGTCGAGGGAAGATCTTCCTTGAACGTGAAGACCAAGCCTGTCTCTTCACGTTCCGCATTGGCCGCATTGGAGAGCGAGGAGGTTCCCAGGACGTTTTCCTTCCTTAGCCGTCGGAAAGTTGCAGATAATATAACATATCGGAACCGTCAAATTCGACTTGAGGAGAAAATGCGGGTTTGCGTGCTTTCCAGATGTTGGGGCCATGAAGGGCAAGTCTACAGGATATGGGGGTTATGTCGGTTGGAAATAAAGACTATCGAAACGAGTCGTCGATTTCCGCGTTGATTTCGTCGATCAGCGCGGGTAATCCGCCTGTGCGCGCCAGCGAAATGGCCCTCGCGAGAAGGTCGCGCGACAGGGTCTTACCGCCGATGGAAGCGTGGACTCGCGCGGCGCGCCTCAGATAATCGATCGCGGTCTCCGGTCTTCCGGCTGTCTCTTCGAGACGGGCGAGCGCCTCGAGATCGGCTGCGATCCCGCGCTTGTCCCCTGCGTGCCTGTCGGCTGAGAGTGCCCCTTCGAGCAGAGTCCGCGCCTCCGCGATCTCGCCGCGGCGAAGGAGGACGAGCCCCAGGTTCATGCGCACCACGCCCAGGCCGGAAGAGAAGGGTCCGGCTCCGCTGAGGACGGCTTCGGATTTGCGCAGTCCCGCGAGAGCGTCATCCGTCCGCCCTTCCTTATTGTCGAGGAGCGCTATATTTCCCCTGGCGATCGCCTCTCCGATCCGGTCTCCCGCTTGTTCGTAGAGCCGGATGGCGGCCAGCGTCTCCTCGCGCGCGCCGGGGAGGTCTCCCGTCCGGACCAGGACCTCGCTCCGGAGACGGGACGCTTCCGCTTGGCGCCGGACGTCGCCCGACTTGCGCGCGAGTTCTCGGGCCGACGTGAAACGTTCAGTTGCCGATGCGTACTCCGGAGGATCGCGGAGGATGGCCGCTCGGCCGAGGCCGATTTTCGCCTCCGCGGCGTACGACAGCTCGTCGTAGGAGCGGGCGGTCGAAAGAAGAGATCGAAACGTTCTCTCGGCCCGGGCGAGATCGTCGCGGCGAAGCTGTTTCGAGGCGCTCTCCGAGAGCCTCTCCATCTGCCGGACGTGGTCGGGAGTCCGGACCGGCGGCGGTCCCGAGGCGCACGCGGCCAGCGACGCCGCGCAAAGGAGCGCCAGGACGAGTCGGGCGGACCCCTTCCCAAGCCCCCGCTCGCCGAAATCCCCCATCCGCCCCCCTTTGTCAAAATCCCCCCCCAACCCATCTTTGCCAAAGGGGGGGGCGGGGGGATTTGCCTTGCGGTCGGCCTTCACGGCGACGACTCCCGGAGCCCCGGCGCGAGCGGCTTTCCGGCCGGACGCGTCGGCACGAGGTTCTTCACGGGCCACGACTCGCGGACGCCCTTGACCACGTCCCCGGTTTCGCCGACCACGTCGCCCGCTTCCCGGACGAGAGGCGGGACCTCCTCGAGAATCCCGGGTACCTGCCCGGTGATCCGGGGGATATCCGGCGCGGCCTTCTCGACCTGAGCCGAGATTGCTTTGAGGTTCCGGACCAGCTCGGGGATGTCGGCGGAGGCGGTCTTGATCTCGCGGGAGACCACCTCCGCGTTCGTGAGGATCACGTCGACCCTTCGGTAGATATCGTCTCTCTTCACCAGCTCGCCGATGTTGCCCCGCCCCTCCTTGATGTCGGCCGTGAGCGTCTTGACGTCGTCGAGGATATGGTTCACCGCGGTGACGGTTTCCTTGCTCTTTTCGACCATCTCGGTGATCGTTACGGCCGTCTTTACGACCTTGTCGAAGACCGGCCGGAGGTCCTTGACGATCTGGTCGAGATCGGCGGCGTCCTCCGCGCGGATCGGCCCCTTGTGGGAGACGACCGGCTGGTCGGGCGAGCCGAGCGAGACGGCGATCTTCCGGTCGCCGCCGAGGATCGGTTTCTTCACGGACGCAACGCTGTCCGCCCTGACCTTGTCCTGGTACTTCTTCGGGAGACGCAGGGTGATCTCGACCTTGTTCTCCGGCGAAAAGGCGATTCTCTTGACCTCGCCCACGATGATTCCCGAGAGCATGACGGGCGCGCCGACCTGGACGCCGTACCCCTCGCGGAAGGTGGCGACGACGTCGTACTTCGGCTCGAGGAGCCGTTGGGTCTTCCAGAGGCCAAGAAACACGGAAACGACGAGGATCGCGGGCAGGATGATGAAGAGCCCGACGATCCTCTCGATCTGCCGCTGGGTGAGACGGTGGATGTAGTGGAGTTTCATCCGCTTTCCAGCCCCGTTCCGACGGCCGGGCCCCGGGCTGAGGAGGGGGTTCCTTCGAGACGCCGGCGGATTCCGTCGAGAAAAGGATGGACCCCGGCCGGAATCTCCTCCGCGCGGCCGGTCCAATGGACGCCGTCCGGCAGGAGGGCGATCAAGCGGTCCGCCATGTCTCTCACGATCCACGGATGGTTGGTCACGAGGACCATCGTCACTTTCCGCGATCTCCACCGGCGGACCATTCCAAGGATCGTCTCGAACTGGAGTTCGTCGATTCCCAGGAACGGGTCGTCGATCAGCATGAGGGAGGCGTTGCCCTCCCGCGCGCGAAGAAGGCTCACGATCTTCTTCTCTCCCAGGGAGAGATGGGCTGGGAAGAGCCGGAGAAGGTGCGTCACGCCCCCTTCGGCTAGGAGATTCTCGACCTCGCGCCGGATGACCTCTTCGGGGGCGTGGGAGTGGTAACGCATCGGGAGGGCGAGATTTTCGAAGACGGAGAGATTGGAGATCAAAGCGCCCTCCTGGGCGACAAACCGGATCTTCCGGCGCAGGCGGGACAGGCTCTCGGCGTCGAGGGCGGCAGGGTCTTGTCCGTCAAGAAGCACGGTCCCGCGGGTCGGCGGGAGGAGCCCGGCGCAGAGCTTGAGGAAGGTTGTCTTGCCCGAGCCGGTCGGCCCGACGACGGCCAATATCTCCCCGGGAGCGATGCGGAGGGAGACTCCCTGAAAGACCGCCGATTCGTTGTAGGCGGCTCCGGCGTCCGCAAACTCGACCCGCATCCAGGGCTCCCGAAGAGGCGCCGCGGAGGCCTCACAGGTACATCACCGCGGCGATCAGAACGTTGAAGGCCAGGCACAGGCTCAAGGCGCGCAGGATCGCCTTCGTCGCCTGCTGGGGGACCTCGGTCGGCGAGTTGCCGACCGCGAGGCCATGGTACACCGAAACGACGGCGATCGTCAGGCCGAAAACGACGCCTTTGACGAGCGTGATCAGGAGATCGGAGAAGCGCATCGCCTGGATGAGGTCGCCCACGTAGATCGAGAAGGGGACGACGAGCTTGTACTTTGCCACGACGAACCCGCCCATGATGGCGACGGCGTCGAAATAGAGGATCAGGCACGTGACGGCGGCGACGCTCCCCAGGACGCGGGGGGCGATCAGGTAGCGGAAGAGATCGACGCCCATCATCTCGAGCGCTTCGATCTCCTGGTTGACGCGCATGTTCCCGATCTCGACGGCGATCGCGGAGCCGGACCTTCCGAGGACGATGACGGCCGTGATGAGAGGCCCCAGTTCGCGGATGATGACGAGGACGAGAATCCGGCCCGCCATCTCCCCCGCGCCGATGCGGGGGAGCTGAGTCACGGCCTGGATGATGACGACGAGGCCGAAGAGGACGGCGACGAGCGAGAGGACGGGCAGAGCGTCGAACCCGGTGAAGAGGACCTGGTTCAGGAGGACGCGGCGCCCTTCACGCGCGCCCGTCGGTCCTCGCCGGAAGATCTCGCAGACGGCGCGGAAGGCGAGGAGGTAGAGATCGAGGAGATACCGCCCGCCGGAGATCGTTCTTCTTCCGACCGCGGCCATCACGTCCATTCTACCCCACCGAGCCGGAAAGATTGCCCCTTCCCCCTGGAGGGGGGAAGGCTGGGATGGGGGTGAAGAAGCCGAGCTGAGACCCGTTTTTCAATCTCACCCCCACCCTGTCCCT
>CAKKSE010000018.1 GCA_919903025.1 Nitrospiria bacterium
CAAGGGGGGAGGAGAGCGTGAGGCGGAAACGCCGCTTTTCCAAGGAGGTGGAGGACGCCCTCAGAAAACATTCCCCTCCCCCTGGAGGAGGGAGGGCCAGGGTGGGGGTGGTCGAGCGGGGCAACGCTTCCACCAAGATATGGGCCACACCCACACAAAACCCGGATGCGCCGAAATCCTCTGCGTTCTCTGCGTTCTCCGCGGTTCAACTGATTTTCCCAGGTTCATCCATCGCCGGGCCGGAAAAATGACAGCCTTTCGGGGCCCCCGAAGCCCGTCCGGACCTACTCCCTCCCGGCGACACCCGCCCCGGCGCCCCTCAAACGCTCGCTCAGGACGCGGATCACGCCGATCAGAATCTCCGGCTCGCGGCTTCCAAGCCTCAAGAAAGCGTCCCGCCCCAGGACGATGAGCGTCGCGTCCGCCAGGACAACGGCCGACGCCGACCGGGGACGTCCGTCGAAAAGGGCCATCTCGCCGAAATACTGGCCCGGCCCCAGCTCGGCGACCCGGACCGGCCCTTCCGCCCCCCCGTCCCTTTCGATCGCAATACGCCCCCGAGTGATGATGTACGCCGCGTCTCCCTGGCCGCCGGCGCCGAACACCCGCTCTCCCGGGCGGTAACGCTCCACGAGGCAGTCTTCCGCCATCGGACTCAGATTCTCCAGTGGAATCGGGCGAAAGGTCGGAACCGCCCGGAAAAACATCAGCTTCTCCGCCGTCGTGAGCATCCCGTTCTCCTCCACGATATTGCTGGGCCCGGATCGTTCCGCCGCCTGGATTTCCCGGCTCAACTCCCTCAGGAACCCCTCAGGGTACCCGGCGAGGAATTTCCCCCCGTTTCCCCGCTTCCCCGTTTCCGATCTTCCCCGTCTCTCCGATTCTCCGATTCCCCGTTTCAGTCCTTCCCCGCTTCCCCGTCTCCCCATTTCCCCGTCCCGTGCTTCGATGCGCGGTGCGAGAACAGCCCACAACTCTTGAGGCGCGGCCCCCCTCGCTATGTCCAGCGCCGGTCTCCGAACGGCTGGGTCGCCCGTGTCGAGCGCCCGAAGCGCCCGGTCCATCCTCGCAGGCGTCCCCATGGCTCCCGCCAGGCGCATCGCCAGGCGCAGGAGCTTTCGGCGTTCTTCTCCGACCGCCTCCGTAAGGAGGCGCGAGGCCCCTTCTTCCGCCCCGAGCGAGGCCGCCGCTCCGGCCAACCGGTCGATCTTTGCCGCAAGCTCGTCGAACAGCGAACGCAGTCGTTCCGCCGAGGTCTCCTCCCCCAGCTCGCGGAGAAGGAGGACCGCCTCCGTCTCAAGCCGCGGACTCCCCCGCGCGGAGATGAGAGCCGGAAGGCCCCCTTCCCCCCGAGCCCGGAGCGCTTTCACGGCCGCGTCCCGGACGGCCGATGACGGATCATCGAGCGCTCGCACGAGCAGGGGAAGATCGGCCGCCGCCGCGCGGGCGCCGAGGCAGGCGGCGGCCGCCGACCGCACCGCGTCCTCGGGATCGGCCATTGCGGCCGACAGCCGTTCCGGATGCATGTCCTTCGAGAGCCGCCCGAGTCCGCGGAGAGCAAGGACCCTCTCCTGCGCAGCAGGCGAATCGAGACAGTCGGCCAGCGTGTCCAAGAACGCGTCGTCCCGCGTCTCGGCCATCGCCAGCAGGGCCGCTTCCCTGGCGGGGCCGCCCAAATCCAGGAGCCGCCCCAAGACCGCGCGGCCCGCGTCGACATGGCCGCCGCCGCTTTGGACAAGGACGGCCGCGGCCATCGCCCGGACGGACGGCTCTTCCGAGATCAGCCGCCGGTTCGCCGCCTCGATGACGCGATCGTCCTGGGGAGCCAGCCGTCCCAGAAGCCTCAAGGCCCCCGCCGCGACGGCGGGCCACCCCCGGACCGCGGCTTCCAGAAGGTGCGGGACCGCCCCCTCCTCCAGCTCGTGCGCAAGCGACTCCGCGGCGGCAAGCGCGTAGTTCTCGTCGGAACCGTGAAGGGCGAGGACCAGCAGAAGCGCCGTTTCGTCTTTCCGCGTCTTCTCCCAGTCCGTCGTCAGAACGTGGAACCGCAGCGATTCGCCGAGCGTGGGGAATTCCTTTCGCTCGGCGTACGAAATGAGCCAGTCGCTGAAAAAGAGGCCGTACTCGAAGGGGCTCGCGGCGTAGCGGCGGTTGAAGTAAGCGTCCGCTTCGCGAAGGCAAGCCTGGGCGTCCGCCCATTCACCCGGGGCAACGGTGTCCTTCAGAACTTCTTCGAAGGGAACGCCCAAGCGTCCGGAGAGCGCCCGCATTTCATCGAGTTTCTTCCGCGGAAGGCCTCCACGCGCAACCAGGACCTCTCCCGGATCGGGACGGAAACCTTGCAGGAAGGGAGCGGTCTCCGGTGAGAGGCCCGCGAGCCGCCGGGCCGCGCGAAGAGCCTGGTCGCGCAATCGGGAAATCGTCTCCCGGTAGACCGGATGCCCGCTGACGAACCCGAAGGCGACGATGTTCGCGGCCTGCTCTTCGACGAAATCGTTGTCGGCGGGAGCGCCGTATCGGTGCCGGAGGTGGTGAGTCACCTCGTGGGCGATTAGGAAGGGGATGTGATCGGCCGTGGCGGCGACCGCTTCCTCGACGCTCTCGAGGCCGAGGAGCCGGGCCGTGAACAGCCAGTGGAGCCGCCCCTTGATGGTTGACGGATCGGGCATCCCGACGCGAATCGTCTTCGTGGACGGCTCGTAGTGCGCGCCCGGCGTATCCGCGGGCTCGATCCGGAGGGCGGCGTCGGGCGCGACGCCGAAGCGGGAGATCGCCGACAAGAATTCCCCGTAAACCGCGTACGCGGCGGCGAAGCGTTCCGCCGGCGTTTCGAGAGAGGTCGTGTCGCCCAGTGTGGACATTGGGGCGGCTACCGGAAACAGATCGCGAGGCCGGCCGCGGTCCCCCGGCCGGCCAGCGAAATCCCGTCCACGAGGGATCGGAGCGCCTTTCCGGCATGGCCGGCGAACCCGCCCCCGCTGACCGGGGCCGCCGCCAGGTGCGACAGGGCCTTCTGCCTGTAGACCTCGATGACGAGGGCTGTATAACGGACCGACCCGGCGCGCATCAGGACCTTCCGCGCCTCTTCGTGGGGTTCGATCGACTGGCGGGCCGAGTCGAGCAGGCGGAGGAACGCCTCACGGTCCCGGTCTTTCAGGACGGTCAGCGCGTGGACGATCGGAAGAGTAAGTTTTCCGTTTAGGAGGTCCCGGCTTCCCCCCGGATCGAAGATGTCGCCCAAGTCGCTCCCGATCTGGGCGCCCGCTCCTAAACAAAGGCCGAACGCGCCGTAGGAATCGGCAACGGCCGGATCCGCCCCCGCCAGCACCGCGGCCGAACGGGCGAAGAGGGCCGTCTCCGCGCCGCTCTTCCGCTCCACCATCGCCCGGCACGCCGGGGGCGTCACGCCCTCCCCGCGAGAGGCGAGGAGGTCTTCGTGCTGGCCCGCGCTCATCGAGAGAAGCCCCTCGGCAAAGAGGCCGGTCAGGACCTGAATCCGGCCGGGGGGAGCGTCGAGACGCGAGAGCGCGAGATACGGAAGAACCGACAGGAATGTGCAGGCGGCCAGGCTCGCTTCGGCCGGAGTTCGCCCGCGCCAGCGGGCCGGCAGTTCGTCGTCGGCCAGGTTGTCGAGGAGATCGGCGCCGAGGTAGACGAACGCGCAGGCGCCAGCGAGCGGAACGGCCCGTTCTTCATCGCCCGCGACCCCCGCGTGGACGAGAAGCGGAACCCGGATGGAGGGGAATTCGGGACAAGAGGCCGCCTGCGCCCGCCCTTCTTCAACGTGGACGGCGAGCAGTTCCCGGTGTTCAGCGGGGATGGGAAGAGAGCCGAGGAATCCCTCCATCCATTCGAAAACGCCCTCCGTTCCCATGGGGATCGCTTCTCGGGGCCGTCACATTGCGAACTGCCGCCTTTGGGAATTCCCCGCCAGAACGGAATCGAGATCCCCGTCCGAGAGACCCGCCGTCTCGGCCTGGAACGCTTTCACCGCGCCGAGCTCGTCGGGCGTCAGATCGTACCCGTACGCCCTCAGCACGCCTTCCACGTTCTTCCTCGCGTTCGCCCGGAACTCCGGGTCGCTGATCGCCTTGTCCACGAGCTGCATCAAGACCTGATCGCGCATCGCTCCACCCCCCTGATTCCGCCGTCCCCTCGGAAAGCCGCGCGGCGGTCCCGCCCCTTCTTATGCCATTTCGGATTCTTTTTCGCGGACTTTAGGGTTTTCTTCGGGCGGCGGAAATCTCAACCGGGCTCCGCCGGGCCGACGGCAGGAATCACTTGCGGACGGCGTCTCTTCCGGTCCGGGCGGCCCGGACAGGGAGAACGATCGTGAACGTGGAGCCTTCCTCCGGCCCGCTCTCGACCCGGATATCCCCTCCGTGGGCCTTGACGATCCCGTAGGAGATGGAAAGCCCCAGGCCCGTTCCCTCCCCCACGCCCTTCGTGGTGAAGAACGGGTCGAAGATCCGGGGCAGGATTTCCTCCCGGATTCCGGGCCCGTTGTCCCGGACGGAGACCTCCACCCAGCCCCCTTCCCACCGCGTCTGGATCTCGAGCCGCCGGTCGGCCGGCCGGCCGGAAACGGCGTGGGCCGCGTTCGTCATGAGGTTCAGGAGGACCTGGACGAGATGGTTCTCGTCGCCCAGGACGAATCCCGGCTCCGGCGACAGCCCCACCAGCAGGCTGATCCCGCTCGTCCGCAGATCGTACTCCCTCAGCTCGACGGCCCGGCGGACGACGTGGTTGAGCGAGATCGGTTCCAGGGCCAGGTCCCTTCGGCGGGAGAATGCCAGGAGGTTCTGGACGATCTTGACGCACCGGGCGGCCTCCTGCTTGATGAAACCGGCCATCCGCGCCGTCTTCTGGGGATCGGGATTCCCCGTCAGAAGATCGGCGTATCCCACGACCCCCGTGAGGGGATTGTTGATCTCGTGAGCCACGCCGGCCACGAGCTCGCCGATCGCCGCGAGCTTCTCGGACTGGATGATCCGCGATTGGAGCATTTCGCGCTCGATGGCAAGGGCCGCCTGGCGGGTCAGGATCCCGAGACGCCGCGCGTCGTCGCCGCCCATTTCCTTCTCCCGGCCCGGGACCCCGAAGGCGATCAGCGCGCCGGTCGCTTTTCCCTGGACCCAGATCGGTGCGCACAGGATGACGTCCCCGTCCGCGCCCCGACCCGTCGGGGCCGACACGGAGCCTCCCCGCTCCGCCGGAAACACGCGCTCGCGGCCGGCCCTCAGGACGCGCTCGGCGAACAGCCGGACCTTCTCCTCCTCGTCACCCCCCGCCGCATCGGCCTCCCCGCCCTCTCGCCGGCCCCAAATGACAGATGGCGTTCCGGAAATCCCTTCGGCCGAATACACGGCGGCCCGGCGCGCTCCCAGGACCTCCGCCCCATGCCCGGCGATTCGCGCGAGGACCTTTCCGGCCGGCTCTCCCTCCGCCACGGCCCGGAGGATGTCGTTGTACGCTTCCACCTCCCCCAGCCGGTCCTCCAGGGCCTGGCGCTGGGATACGAGCTCTTCGTTGCTCACCGTCAGCTCCTCGTTCTGGGCCTCGAGCATCCGGTCCCTCTCTCGCAGTTCGTCGATGAGCCGTCCGATGGCCTGCGTCAGAAGGCCGATCTCGTCGGTGGACCGGGCGACCAGGGGGCCGTCCGGAAGACCAGCGCCCCCTGACGCAAACACGCTGGAGAGCGGAGAGAGAGACCCGCGGAAGGACCGCACGAACAACAGGCTCCCCAGGACGGCCACGACCTCCACCACGGCCCACAAGCCCAGCACCTCCGCCGTGAAATAGCCGGTCCTCGTCCAGTAGTACTGAACGAGGACGGTGTCGATCAGGAGAGGCACCAGGGCCCCGATGAGGAAGATCCGGCGCGTCAGCGGAAAATAGACGCGCTCGAAGCCGAAGGCGCCGACCGCCTCCCCAAAGCGGTCGAGCATGAGGAAGAAGATCGGGAGACCCACGATGATCGAGACGATGACGGCCACGAGCTGAAGGCGGATCCACACGCCCCAGGTCGGCTGCATGCCCCCTTCGAGAACCGCGACGAGCATGACGACGTTCGGCGCGAGAGCGAGGAAGGCGAGGAAGAAGCCCCAGAACCTTCCAGGGAAACGCTGAATCCTCCGGTCGACATCCGAGAGAACGGCGGGATCGATCGCGCTTGACGCCTCCAGCGCGGACGCGACGGGCCGGAGGTACCGCCGGAAGTAGAGGAACGTCCCCACGATCAAGGCGGCCGCATAGGCGGAGTGGAGCGGAGACAGGACGACGGCCCGGATCTCGCCGCTCGTCATGAGGTTCGAGAGCTTGATGTACGAAAGCCCGAAAACCGGCGGGAGAAGATAACACCAGAGAATGAGGAGCAGGACACGCCTCAGCCATTCCTTCCCGACGCCGGGACCACGGATTCCTGCCGTCAACGCCATCGCCTCACGAGTCCTTTGTCAGCCTTCTCGATTTCCAATTTCCAATTTCCAATTTTCAATTTCCAATGTCCCCCGCCGCCCGGACCCCGAACCCCCGTCGGCGAAACCATCCCCTGCCGAGCCCTTCATCGGTTTTCTCGATTTCCAATTTCCAATTTCCAATTTCAAATTTCCAATTTTCAATGTCCCCATACAACCGGTCCCCGGATTCCTACCGGTGAAACCATCCCCTGCCAAGCCCATTATCTGTCTTCTCAATTTTCAATTTTCAATTTTCAATTTTCAATTTGCAATTTTCAATTTGCCATATGCAATTTTCAATGTCCCTCATCGCCCCAGTCAGTGCGCCTCGGCCCAGTTGCGCCCGACCCCCGCATCGACCCGGACGGGGACGGAGAGCGGCAGAGCGCCCTCCATGACGCGCGCGACCAGACTCTTGGCCTGGTCGATCTCCTTCTCCGGGACCTCGAAGAGAAGCTCGTCGTGGATCTGCAGGATCATCCTGGCCGAAAGACCTTCGTCCCGCAGGGCGGGATGGATCTCCACCATCGCTTTCTTGATCATGTCGGCCGCGCTCCCCTGGATCGGCGTGTTGATCGCCGTCCGTTCCGCCGCCTGCCGGACGCCGTTGTTGGCCGATGCAATGTCCGGCAGCGTCCGGCGCCGCCCCAGCATCGTCGTCACGTACCCTCGCTCGCGGGCCCCGGCGATCGTCCGGTCGATGTACTCCTTGACGCCCGGATAGCGGGCGAAATAGCGGTCGATGAACGCTTTCGCCTCGAGAGGCGTCACGCCGAGATCGCTCGAAAGGCCGTAGGGCGTCATGCCGTAGATGATCCCGAAGTTGATCACCTTCGCCCGGCGCCGCATCTCCGGGTTCACCTGGTCCGGGCCGACGCCGAAGACCTCCGCCGCCGTCCGCGCGTGGATGTCCTGCCCCGCCTCGAACGCGGCCCTGAGGACGGCGTCGCCGGACAGATGGGCCAACAGCCTCAGCTCGATCTGCGAGTAGTCGACCGAGAGGAGGACGTGTCCCGCCGGGGCGACGAAAGCCTCCCGGATCCTTCGTCCGAGATCGGTCCGGATCGGGATGTTCTGGAGGTTCGGCTCGGAAGAGGAGAGGCGTCCCGTGGCCGTCACCGTCTGGTTGAGAGAGGTGTGGAGCCTTCCCGTCTCCGGATGGACGAGCGCCGGCAGGGCGTCGACGTACGTCGACTTGAGCTTGGCGAGTTGGCGGTAGGCCAGGACCTCGGCCGGGAGGTCGTGGCGGATCGCGAGCTGGGCCAGGACTTCCACGTCGGTCGACGGGCCCGTCTTCGTCCGCTTGATGACGGGAAGACCCAGCCGCGTGAAGAGGATCTCGGCAAGCTGTTTGGGGGAATTCACGTTGAACGGCCCGCCGGCGAGGGCGTGGATGCGCTGGGCGGCCCCCGCAATCTCCCGTTCCAGCTCCTTGCTCATCTCCCGGAGATGGTCCACGTCGAGGAGGATTCCGTTCTCCTCGACCTCCGCGAGGACGGAGACGAGCGGGAGCTCCACGTCATGGTAGAGCGACTCCATCCCCATCTCCGTGATCTTCGGCCGGAGGACGGCCGTCAACCGGAGGGCGGCGTCGGCGTCCTCTCCGGCGTACGCCGTGGCTGTCTCGACAGGGACCCGGTCGAAGGAGACCTGCTTCGCCCCCTTCCCAGCCACGTCCGCAAACGTGATCGTCTCGTGGTCGAGATACTCGCGGGCCAGCGCGTCGAGGGAATGGTTGTGCCGTTCCGGGTCGATCAGGTACGAGGCGACCATCGTGTCGAACGCGACGCCCCGGACGGCGAGACCGGCCCGGGAGAAGACGAGCAGGTCGTACTTGAGGTTCTGGCCGACCTTGCCGACCGCCGGATCGGCCAGAAGGGGCGCCAGCGTCCGCAGGGTCTCGCGCCGGTCGAGATTGCGCGACCCCGGCGCCGTGTGGCCGACGGGCAGATAGAACGCCTCGCCCTCCTTTCCGCAGACGGCGATCCCGACGATCTCCGCCCGCATCGGATCTTTCGACGTCGTCTCGAGATCGACGGCGAACTCGCCGCATCTTCGGAGCTCCTCTGCCAGCCGGGGGACGTCATCCTGATCGGCGACAGCCCGGTACGCCTCGCGCGAGAAGCCCGGTCCGCCGCTTTCAGCAACGCCGTTCTCCCCGAGGAGTTCCTTGAGCAAGGACTTGAACTCGAGATCCCGGAACAGCGCCGCGAGCGCGGTCCGGTCCGGCTCCCCCCGCGCGAGCGATCCCAGGTCGATCTCCACCGGCGCGTTCGTCTCGATCGTCGCGAGGCCGCGCGAGAGCCGGGCGCTCTCCGCCCCGGCGCGAAGGATCTCCCGGAGTTTCGGCCGGGGGACTTCCTCGATCCTCGAAAGAACGCCCTCGATCGTCCCGAACGCCTCTATCAGCTCCCGCGCCGTCTTCTCGCCGATCCCGCTGACGCCGGGGATGTTGTCGGACGCGTCTCCCATGAGCCCCAGGATTTCCACGACGCCGCTCGGGGGAACGCCGAACCTCCCCCTGACGCCGTCGGCGTCGTAGCGGACGTCCTTCATCGTGTCGTAGACCGAGACGTTCTCGCTCACGAGCTGGAGCAGGTCCTTGTCCCCGGTCACGATCGTCACGTCGTATCCTTCCCCGACCGCCCGATGCGCCAGCGTGCCGATGACGTCGTCCGCCTCGTATCCCTCGACCGTAATCGACGGAATCCCGAAGGCCTCGACGACCTTCTGGATATAAGGCACCTGGACGACGAGAGAGTCGGGCATCGGCTGGCGCTGTGCCTTGTACGCGGCGAAGACCTCCTCCCGGTGGGTCGGCCCCTTGGGATCGAAGACAACGGCAAGCCCGTCCGGCCTCTCATCCCGGACGACTTTCAGGAGCATTTGGATGAACCCGTAGATCGAGTTGGTCGGAAATCCCTTGGATGTGGAAAGGCGCCGGATGGCGTAGAAAGCGCGGTAGATGTAGGAGTGGCCGTCGACGATATGGAGGCGGGGCCGGGACAGCATCGGATCTCCAGGCAAAGAGGGACGGCCACACAATAGGGGGAAGCGTCAAAGGTGTCAAGGAGGCGGATTCTCGGGAAAAACCCTTTGACATCCTCGCCGGGATTGGATAGATTTTGATTGCGAGTCCAACTCCGAAAAGCCGAATCCCCAGCCGCGGGCAAGGATTGACACCGGGCTGGGGGGGCGGAAAGCCTCGATGGCGCCGGAGCCGACGGAGAATCGGAACATTCCCTCCCCGGTCCCCATGCTTGGCTGCCGACAAGAGGACTCGCACTTTTTTCCCAAGGAAAAAAGGGGCAGCCTTGACACGAGCATGGAAGCGACTTTCCCCTCGCACGATCGCCTGCTAGGACCAGAGGAAACCAACTATGGATGAAATCGTCGAACGACGTCAGACGGGCGGAAAGTGGTACGTCGAAGGGAAGACGGTCGAGATCTCCTTCCTCGACGAGCGATTCCAATTCAACTGGGAGGTCGCGATCGAGCTTTCGACGGGTCTTCTCGTCGGGGACGCTATCGGCCTGGAAGAAAACGGAGAGGCGGTGGCCGAGGCCATCAAGATCGGCCTCTACCAGAACCGTCCCCCGGCGGTCATCCTCCTGGGAAACAGATCGAACCAGCTGTTGGAGGACGCCAAGCGCTGGCTGGCCGAGCGGGGGATTCAGGTCCCCCTTCAGTTCGCCTCGAACACCCAGGAGATCCGCAAGTACGAGATTCAGACCGCCCTCGAGCAGTTCGAGAAGAGGATCACGAACCAGGAAATCAAGGGACGGACCAAGCGGCAGGTCGCTCTGGAAATTCTCAAGGCCCTGCTGTCGACGTACGTTCAAACGGCCAACCGCATCCCCAAGCAGATCGAGAAACGGAAAGCGGGTCCGGCCAGATCCTCCGCGCCTCTCCCGACTCTCTCCCTCGCGGCGACGCCTTCACCGGCCGCCGATCCCGAGGCGAAGCGAACCAAGCGTGTGCTCATCGCGGAGGACTCGCTCACCGGCCTCAAGCTGATCGAGAAAGCCCTCACCGACGCGGGGTACGAAACGGTCACGGCCATGGACGGGGAAGAGGCGGACCGGAAGATCCGCACCGAGCCGCTCGACGCCGCCGTCATCGACATCGTCATGCCCAAGAAGAACGGCTACCAGGTCTGCCGCGAGCTCCGGAAAGATCCGAACTACCAGTACCTTCCGATCATCTTCATCTCGTCGAAGAACGAAGCCTCGGACAGGATCTGGGGGCTCCGCCAGGGAGCCAACGAATACCTGGTCAAGCCGTTCCAGATGGCCGACCTCGTCAACACCCTGCGGAAATACATCCCGGCTTCCTAGTCCCGGCCCTTCCCCTTCCCTTTCCCTTTGCCGGGGTGGTCGTCCCAATGCCTCTCCTTGTGCTTCTTCCCCTTCCCTCCGTGATGGTGCTCGTAGATTCCCGGAAAGGGCGTCCCCTTCTCCCGCATCCGTACCACATCGATCACGGGAACCCCGTAGAAACCGGAGACGATCCTCAAGTGCACGAGATCGATCACTTCGGCGTCCGAAAAGACGATCTTCACCGGCTTGCCGTGTTTGTGGCCCTTCCAATAGCCGTGGGCCTTGCCGTAGGGCGGGCCCACGCGCGCGTCGACGGGCATGGGAACCAGAAAGACCGTTGGCGGAAGCCCGATCCGCGCGGCGATGTCGGGAAAGGGGAGGCCTTTGCGCCTGAGATCGACCAAGTGGTCGAGCGGCCTGTTCGCCTCTCGGGCCAGGAACATGAGGACCGAGAGGTCCGGCGGCGGAAGTACCTTCGCCAGGGGGTCCACCTTCTGGGTGAACTTGAAGAAGTCCTTCGCCGCCTTGTACGCGAGGTCCGATCCCGGAAGGGGCGGCGGAGGCGGCAGGGGGAACTTGTCGTCCGCGGCCGAAGCACGAGGAGCCCCCTCGGCGGCGAAAAGCAGAATCAGACCCAGCATGATCGACTTCCTGAGAAGCGCGTTCTTCCGGGATTCTCTTTCCATCTCCTTCTCCTTTGGGCGAGAAAAAGCCCTTCGAAACGGACGAAGCTCGTCTCCGAACGGTTTCAGGAGTAGTCGTCCAGGATAAGAACCTCGATCCCCTTCACGGATCTAAGTCTCTTGTCATTGCAGACGAAGATCGTCGCGCCGTTCTCCACGGCGTTTGCCAGGTGAATTGCGTCCGGCGCCGCGAAACCGTGATTCGCCCTGATCCGGGCCGCGGTGCGCGCAACGTTTCGTCCGACGGGGCGGATTTCCAAGTTCGGGAAATGCGCGAGAAAGACCTCGTACTGGTCCGCCAGGTCCTCCCGGTCGAGACGAAATGGCTTTACAAGAAGCTCCAGCAGGACCAATTCAGACGCGATACCCCGCCGGGCGCCCGTCGCCACCCCGTCCAGGATGGAACGCGTGAGAGGAACATAGGCAGGATGGGCCTCAAAGTGATAGATGAAAAGCGACGTGTCCAGTCCGA
>CAKKSE010000019.1 GCA_919903025.1 Nitrospiria bacterium
CGTGGACACCCAAGGGCCACAATTGGGGCGACCCACTGGAAAGCCGGAAGAACCATAGATGCAAAGGGAAGAGGCGGCAATCATTTGCCGCTAGGCTGCTACGGCGGGGGCCAGCGGCGGCGGTAGTCCTGCCACTCTTCGTCGCTCGTCACCCAGTGGGCGTAGATGGCGATCCCCTCGAAGAAGTCGCGGCGGGTGCGCCGGTCCTGGAGCGCCGAAAGAACACCGGGGAGGCCGTTCTGGAGGTTTTCCGCGCTCGGATCGTGCGTCAAGCGGTGGTAGTCGTACGTCGGAAGCCCGATGAGGACGCGGGCTTTCGGGTTTCCGCTCTCGGCGGCGAGCTGGGTCATTCTAAGGGTCTGTTCCCGGACGAACCACGAATAGGCTTTCGCCAGCGGAATGGCCGTGTCGTAGGCCATGACGACGACCTGATCCGCCCGGGCGGCCACCTGGCGGTGGTACTCGCTTCCCCAGAACCACTTCTGGTGCCAGCCATGGGGGAAGGCCCACTCCTTCTGCTTCATCACGGCGACGGACAGGATCCGGTCCCCGACCGCCTCGCGGACCGCGCCCAGGAAGTCGAGAAAATCCGTGTCCCCGTCCGCAACCGGTTCGATGTTCAGATGGATGCCGTCGAAGCCTAAGGCGAGAAGCTCGCGGCACCTCTCCTGAACGGCCAGCCGGACCTTCGGATCCGTCAGGTCGACCTTTCCGCCCCAGGCCTTGTTCTTTCCTCCGAGCCATGCGAGTGTCCGTGTTCCCGGAGCGGAGCGGCGGACGCCGTCCAGAAACCGCCGGGCCGGGTCCGGATCGTACGGCGGGATTCCGCCGTGTTCGTTCAACGGGCCGACGTGGGCGTAGAGATATCGGAATCCGAGCCGCTGAAGGCTTTCACCAAGGGCTTGGGCGGCGTTTTCGTCCTTTTCGCCCGCGAACCACTGGTGCTGGATCCAGATGGCGTTCGTTCCCGGATTGAGCGGCGCCGGGCGGTCGACGCGGACGGGATCTAAGAGAAAGTACGCGATCGCCGAGATCCCGGCGCCCAAGAACGCCGCGTTCAGGACGAGCAGGCACCCGGCGCGAAGACAGCGGGCCGGCCTCTTCTCCGGACCCGTCACGGGGCGCTCCTCCGGGACTGGGTAATGGCGACCGCCAGGGCGTAGATCTCGCGCCGGCTTCTTCCCGTCTCGCGCGCGAGGAGGGAAGAAGCCTCCTTGACGCCCATCCCGTCCGCGACGATCATCCGCCGGAGCCGCTCCTCAAGGGGCTCTTCCGGCGCGGTCGATACGCGGTCCTTTCCCGCCCCCTCGATGACGACCGTGACCTCGCCCCGCGTTGTCTTTCCCGAGAGGCCGGCAACAACTTCGTCCAGCGTTCCGCGAACGACCTCCTCGTGGACCTTCGTCATCTCCCGGCAGACGGCGATCCTGCGGTCCCGGCCGAAGGCGTCGGCGACATCCTCAATCGTCCGGATCAGGCGGTGAGGCGCCTCGAAGAGGACGATCGTCCGCGGCTCGGCCGCGAGGGCGGCGAGCTTCTTCCGGCGGGCCGCGGCGCGGGACGGGAGGAACCCCTCGAAGCAGAACGCGTCGGTCGGCAGGCCGGCGACCGAGAGGGCGGCCGTGACGGCCGACGGACCGGGGACGGCGACGACGGGGACGCCGGCCGACGCGGCCTGATTGATGAGGTAATAGCCGGGGTCGGAAAGGGTCGGCGTTCCCGCGTCGCAGACCAGCGCGACCTTCGCTCCCTCCTTCATCCGCGACACGAGGACGGGAGCTTTCTCCTCCTTGTTGTGGTCGTGGTAGCTCGTGAGGGGCGTTCCGATCTGAAAGTGGCCGAGGAGATGGCGGGTGTGGCGCGTATCCTCGGCCGCGATGACGTCGGCTTCCTTGAGGACGCGGATGGCCCGGAGGGTCATGTCCTCCAGGTTTCCGATCGGCGTGGCAACGATGTAGAGAGCTCCGGGCATGTTTGCCTCAAAAACGCTGGTGGCGTATCTCGCTCCATACCCCCTCACCTTCATCCTCTCCCCCTTCCAGGGGGCGAGGAGAGAAGGAATGCCTTCACTTTCATCCCCCTCTCCCCCAACATGGGGGAGAGGGATAGGGTGAGGGGGCTGGCAAGTTGTTCATGCCGCTTGTCTTGAAATCCCGCAACAACCCAGCAATCACGCGCCCCGCGTGTGCTCATCCTCGTGGCAGTAGGCGCAGAGATTCTCCCAATTGCTCCCGTCCGGCGGGTTGTTCCTGTAGTTTCCGTCTTTGTGATGGACCGTCAGGAGGTGGAGGTTGTTTTCGTCGAATTCCCGCCCGCACTTGGCGCAGATCCAGCCGTGGAGGTCGAGGGACTTTCGGCGGTAGTCTCCCTGGGGGGGCTTGGCCGTTCGGGCCTGCTCGATGAGCTTGCGGGCCGCCTCGTCCGGCGAATCAGCCGCACTTCCCGGCGAGAGGCGTCCACGCAATTTTCCGCCCAGCCGCCGTATACCCATGGCTGCTACTCCGCGATCAGCCGCCGGGCGGCGGCCTGGGCTGACGCGAGCACGTCTTTCACGGGAACGCCGGAACGGGAGGCCAGCCGTCTGACGTCTTCATACTCCGGCTGAATCGTCACGATCCTGCCGCCGTCCGTTCCGATCTTGACTCGCACGGTCCCGTACGCGGTCTTCACCTTCCGCGTTTCCCGGGCTGCCGTGCGCCGCTCCATCCGCGCCATTCGGACACCCAGCGAGGTCGTCTCCCGCAGAAGCGTCTCCGCAACAGGCTGGGCGTTCGATTCGGCGGCGAGGGCGGAAAGAAGAATTCCCGGCCGTCCCTTCTTCATCTGGATCGGCGCAAGCCAGACGTCAAGGGCGCCGGCGGCGAAGCAGGCGTCGAGGGCGTTCTCGTAGAGACGGGGGTCCATGTCGTCGATGTTCGTTTCGATCTTGACGACCGTTTCGGAATTCTCTGAGCGGATTGTCTCGCCGACGAGGACGCGAAGAACATTGGGGCGCTGTCGCACGTCCCGGCTTCCCGCGCCATACCCGATCGACGCGACGCTCATGGGCGGCATCGGGCCGAATTCCTCGGCCAACGCGGCCAGGAGCGCGGCCCCCGTGGGCGTCGCTGTCTCCACGGCGGGGAGCGAGCCGCGGACGGGGGCCCCTTTCAGCAGTTCCATCGCCGCGGGAGCGGGGACGGGATGCAGACCGTGGCTTCCTTCCATTGTCCCGGAACCGACGTTCACGGCAGACGCGAAGACCTTTCGGATTCCAAGAGATTCGAGAGCGGCTGAGGTTCCCACGATATCCACGAGCGTGTCGACAGCGCCCACCTCGTGGAAGTGGACCTTCTCGATGGGGATCCCGTGGACCTTCGCCTCGGCGTCTCCCAGGCGGCGAAGGACCTTTCTCGACGCGCCCTTCACCGAAGGGGAAAGGCCGCTTCTCGCCAGGAGCCGGTCGAGTTCGCGCCAACCGCCCGTTCGCGCGTGTCCCTGCCTGCCTCGCGGCGGCGCAGGCACGGCGCCCGCGGGCGCTCGCGCCGGGACGACGTGAAGAAGAGTCGCGGCGATCCCGTTCCGGCTCACTCGTTCCGCCCGCAGGCGGAACGGCGGAAGGTCCACGCTCTTGAGGGCTTTCCGGAGAGCGGGGAGAGCGTATCCCGCGTCCACGAGCGCCCCAAGGATCATGTCCCCGCTCACCCCGGCGAAGCAGTCAAGATAGGCGATTCGCATGAGTCCTTCTGGCCGTTTCAGAACGATGCGTGCTTCAAGCAAGCCCGGACGTCGGTGGGCTTCAGGTGCGGGAAGTCTAGGAGGATCTCTTCTTCTGTTGCTCCCGAAGCCAGCAATTCGAGGACGAACTCGACCGAGATTCGCGTTCCCCGGATTGTCGGTTTTCCTCCCAGAACTCCGGGATTGACCGTAATCCGCTTCAGAAGATCGCTCTTCTTCGAGCGATGTCGACCGGTTCCAGGAGTTGCCCGACCTCGCCACGGATGGATGCGCATCAGTTCTTCCCTCCCATAACAGGCTGTTGAAAAACACCTTTGGTTCCCTCTCCCTCTGGGAGAGGGCTGGGGTGAGGGCCAATAAAATCAGCGGCTTGCTTGATCCCCTCACCCCCTGACAGGGGGTGAGGGGATTTTTTCAACAGCCTGATAAGGGCAGAGACCATGCCGTACCCTATCATTCCGTCCGTCCGGACTACAAGAAGTAGTGATCGGGAGTCAATCAAGCTTTCGCGCGTACAACTGAAGGAGCAGGCGGCTGGTGAGTGCGACGTTCTTTGTGTTTTCTACCAGTTGCTCAACAGACGAGTCCGCTACTGAAAACGGAATGGCCTGAATCGATGACGTTCTGCGGCCCAGGCTCTTTGCTCTCTCGACCAGGAAGACGTTGTTCGTTCCGTCCTCATCCAACACAGCAAACCCGTGTTTCGTCTTGTTGTATGATGCCATCAGACGGGAAACAGAGCGGTTCTGAGCCGCTTGAAGAATCCGCTTCTTCAGGCTCCTCAGTTCCTTGTAATACCGCATCCGTTCTTCGCGCCG
Organism: Nitrospiria bacterium; assembly: GCA_919903025.1. Classification (GTDB taxonomy): domain Bacteria; phylum Nitrospirota; class RBG-16-64-22; order RBG-16-64-22; family RBG-16-64-22; genus RBG-16-64-22. Next base: position 4,536 of record CAKKSE010000019.1, read on the forward strand.
CGGCCTCTTTTGTGATCCCCACAGTCTCGACCACTCCTCAAAGTCGGGCAATCCCAACGTTGCTCGAAACCGCTCGATGGACGCCTCCTTTAGCTCGCGGATCATGTTTCTTGCGGACTTGTCCGTCGGCTTTCGCTTCGATCGCTTGAACACCTCGCGAATCTCAGTGTTGACGTAGGCGGCGAAGAAGGCTTCCCCGGGATTGGCGGTCTTTTCCTTCAGGGCGAAGTAGAGCATCTCAAGATCCTCTATCGAGCCCATAAAGCATGAGAATACCTCGACGGCCAACGAGAGACGGTCAACAGGAGAAGATGTCGCCTTGAAACGACGGAGCGCGTGGTCGGCGATCGCGGCCCGATGTGGAATCCCAAAGCGTAGGAGTGATTGGATGGCATCTGCATCCTTGACTCTTCCTCTTGTTGGGCGGGCACGTTTTCGCTTGGTCATGCCTTATTCCCGGACGGCCTTCTCCTATGCTTCATGCATGCCTCATCGGACGAGAATGCAGTGAAGAGGGCAACAGCCGTCTCCTTTGACTCTCCTCGTTGGCTCAGATGTGCGTGATAAGATAGTCGGAGGGCTGTCCCTTATTCCTCATCGAAGAAATCCCTATCGAGTTGTTTCACTTCATAGCGGCTCTTTGTGGCGACGCCAAGGTCATTCTCGATCATAAGACTTGCCAATGTCTGGCCGTCAATGAGCGCAATCTTGGGGTCGATGTGGGAAACGTACTCGCGGGCCTCATCTGAGAAGTTGCCTGTTGTGATGACCCCCCCCCCTTTTTGGCGCGCTTTCCGTGCAGGGCGCCCACGAACTTCTGGATCTCAGGTCTCCCGACCGTGCCTTCCCATTTCTTGGCTTGCACATAGATTGAATCCAGCCCAAGCTTGTCTTCGTTGATTAGACCGTCAATCCCTTCATCCCCGGGCCTTCCAAGTGATTTGCCGGCGTCCAAGCGGGAACCTCCATATCCCATGGCTAGAAGTAATTTGACCACCATGTCTTCAAAAAAGCGAGAGGACCCGGGCTTGACTGCTGTGAGAACTTGGTCAGCAAGCTCGCGTTGGATTCTTGCGTAGGCTTGGTCCAGAGCTTCGTCCGGCGTTTGCTCGGAATCCTGCTTTGAGATCGCGGCCGCATCTTCTGGCTCGGTTTGGATTGCCCTCTCGCGGAAGCCTACAAACTCCGGGAACTGTTCAAGGAAGCGGATGTCGATCCGGTTGGGAGCTTGGGCGAGGACTTCGATTCCCCGATCCGTGATCGAGAAGTATCCGCGGCGAGTGGAAGCCAGAAGGCCGGCCTTTGAAAGGTATGTCTTGGCCCATCCGACTCTGTTTCGGAAAACGGACTGCCCGCTGGGGAGCAGGATCGCGAGTTCCTCCGGGGTCACTCTGAGCTCTTCGACAAGGAGGTCGGAAGTTTCGCGAACGCTCTTCTCCCGGCGATCCGACATGAGGCGTAGTAGCGGGTGCATCAGGGTCTGGAAGTCCGGGATTGGCATCGGTTTCTCCGGTTAGGAGAGCGGGGTCAATGTCTACGCCGCAATGTGGGGCGCGTCGAGCGTGAGCTTGCGGAGGGTATCGGCGTCTCCGGCCTTTGTTGAGG
>CAKKSE010000020.1 GCA_919903025.1 Nitrospiria bacterium
CTCAGACATCTTGACATTCAACACAGTTGCTCCCCCGTCAAGGGGGAGGGGATTTGTCTTGGGCGGCCACGGAGGGCCGCCCCTACATCTCTCCTCCCCCCTCGCGGGGGAGGATAAAGGTGGGGGGGCGTTTCACCGATTCACCGATGCCCAATACCTGTCCACCTGCTCCTGGATCGCGTTGATCGCGTCCTCGCGCCGGACCGGCTCGAAGATGTGGCGGAAGCGCCCCTGCGTCTTCAGATACTCCTCGACGGGGATGCGCTTCGCGGGAACGTGCGTGTGCGCGACATCGCCGTTCACGGCTTCCTTGAGGGCGAGGATCCCGCACTCCACGGCCAGCTTCGCCACCTCGGGCGTTTTCGAAGGATCGTACTTCCACCCCGTCGGGCAGGGAGAGAATGCGATGAACATCTTCGGTCCCTTGATCTTCTTCGCCTTCTCGAACTTCCGGGCGAGGTCAACGGGATGGCGGGGCGAGACCGTCGCGATGTATGGCGCCCCGTGGGCCCGCCAGATCTCGAAGATGTCCTTCTTCTTCTGCTCGGTCCCCTCCGGCGTGAGCGGCTCCGGCTCGCTCGTGCGCGTCTCGGCGGCGAACGGCGTCGCGGAGGACATCTGGACGCCCGTGTTGCCGTACGCCTCGTTGTCGTAGCAGAAGTACCAGAAGTCGAGGTTCCGCTGGATGGCGCCGGAGGCGGACGACATCCCGATGTCGTACGTCGCGCCGTCGCCCGCAAGGACGATCACCTGGACGTCCTCCTCTCTTGGAAGATCCCCCTTGGCAATCAGAATGTCGACGGCGTCGCGAACGCCCTGGGCGCCCGCGGGGGCGGAGCCCATCGTCGTGTAGAGCCACGAGCCGCGGAATGGGGTGAAGGGGAAGATGGCGAGGAGCGTGAAGCAGCCGGCGGCGTTGACGTAGACGACTTTCTCGCCGATCACCTTCGTCGCGAGGCGGAGCGCCTCCAGACCGCCGCACCCGCCGCACGTCGACGTCCCCGGAAGGATGAACTCCTCCCGCGAGAGGTCCTTGATCTTCCGGTACGCCGTCCGCTCGGGGGACATCCTATTGCTCCGATAAGGAAGGACGCGGGCTGAAACTGGAGCCGGAAAGCCCGGCCTATGCGCTGTGCCTCTTCTTGGCGAGGCCCAGCCGGCGCCTCATCTCGGCGCCCGATATCCCTCCCTCCTTCTTTTGGCGGGAACGCGATCGCTCGATAAGGGCGAGAAATCGGGGGTCCGTACTCAGTGTGGCGGTCTCAATGTCCGCGTTCTTCAAAGGCACGAGTGCCGCGACCGGCCGCCCGCCGACGGTCAGGACAAAGGGCTCCCTGCGAGCATCTCGGGCGTATTCGGCCAGCGGAGCCGTGGCCTTCTTCATTTCGATCGTCTTCACAGATCGATCACCTCTCTTCCGATGCGAACCCTGTGCCGCTCCTTGACTCCCACGGCCAGGATGCGGACGACCGCTTCCGGTTCGTTATCCACGTCATAGTATACACGAAGGTCTCCCACCCGCAATTCCCAAGGAGCAACCGGATTCGGACGCATCGGCTTCCGATTCCGCGTCTCGACAGCCGGCTCGTGAGACAGCTTCCTGTCCACGGCGTCCAACACGATCGCCTATTGTCTTGCCGTAAGCGCGCGCAGGTGCTCCTCCGCTGCAGGGGAGTATTCGATCCGATACGTCACCGCCTCGCTCTCCTATTCCTTCCCCGCGATGTGGAGGAGCGAGTGCAGCTTCTCCGCCTCCGGACCAGTGTAGAGGAGGCGGGGCGGCGGGACATCTCCTCCCGCCGCGACGCGCCGGAGGTCGTCGGCGACCTGGTCGAACTCGGCTGTGCTGATCTCCTTTCCGCCGAGCCCCCCGATGTACGAAAGGACCGGCGGAGCGTCTTTCCGGCCGTAGAGCGAGGAGCGGATCTCTGTCACGAATATCCCGCCCGCACCGGGAGCGATGTTCTGATCGAGAACGGCGACGGCTTTCCGCCCCGCGAGCACAGCCGAGATCGCCTCCCCCGGCCAGGGGCGAGTCACGCGAAGACGCAATAGGCCGATCCTCATCCCCTTCTCCCGCAGGCGGTTCACGGCCGCCTTCCCCCGCGTCGCCATGGCGTTCGACATGACGATGACGAGTTCGGCGTCTTCCATCCTGTACTCGTCCACGAAACCGTACCGCCGCCCGAAGAGCCGCTCAAAATCGACAGCGGCCTCTTCGTGGACGGCGAGAGCATTCCGCGCGGCCAGATGTTGCTGGTATCGGAAGTAGGAGTAGATGAAGCCGCCCAGGACCGCGATCCCCTGCGCCATGGGATGCGATGCCCGGATGAAGGCGTGCTTCGGCCTGTAAGGCGGCAGATACTCCTTCACAGCCTCAGCGTCCGGCAGGATCACGGGCTCCCGCGTGAACGACAGCGTAAACCCGTCCATGTTGACGAGGACGGGCAGGAGAACGCGGGCGTCCTCGCCGATCCGGTACGCCATGAGGATCGAGTCCACGATCTCCTGGCACGTCTCGCAGTGGATCTGGAGAAACCCCGAGTCCCGCGCCGCCAGGACGTCGTTGTGGTCGGATTCGAGCGTGATCGGCGAGGCCAGCCCCCGTGAGACGTTCACGAGAACGAACGGGACGCGCCAGCCGGATACGGTGAAGAGGACCTCCATCGCGTAGAGAAGCCCCTGGCTCGATGTCGCCGTGAAGACCCGCGCGCCGGCCGCGGCCGCGGCCCCCGCCGCCGTCACCATGGAGTGCTCGGAGTCCATCGTGACGAACTTCCCCCGCATCGTCCCATCCGTGAACCAGCGGGAAAGCGTCTCGATGATCTCCGTCTGGGGCGTGATCGGATAGGCGGGGACGTACTCGGCGCCGGAAAGCCGCGCCCCCCACGCCGCCGCCATGTTCCCCGTCATCATCCGCGCGGAGCTCACCACGTCCGGACCTCTTTCTCCTCCGCGACCGCCTTCGTCGGGCACTCCTCGACGCAGATGAGGCACCCCTTGCAGTGGTCGTAGTCGATGTGCGGGTTGTCCTTCTCGTCGAGCGAGATGGCTCCCTCCGGACATCGGACGAAGCAGATCCAGCACTGATTGCAGAGAGCGAGGTTGATGACGGGACGGACGGTCCGCCATCCGCCCGTCTTCCGGAGAGGCATGTTCCCGGGGGCGTAGACGGACGGCGTCCCGACGGTCGGATCGTCGTAGGCGGGAACGCTCAATTGGACGGCCGGCTCGGGCGCGCCAAGCCGATCGACTGACAGCGGCGTGACGTCCGCCTCAGCGAGACAGGCGCGGGCCAGGTTTTCGTTCTTCCGGATCAGAGCTTCCGGCAGGCCGATCTCCCCGAGTTCTTCCCGCACGGCGGAGAGCGCAACGTCATCCGCGATTCCGGCCGCCCGGCAGGAGAGAACCCCCATCGCCGCCGACACCGCCGCGCGATGGCCCAGGATCCGCTGGGCGATCTCCGTCACGTCGAGCGTGAAGACCCTGACGTCTTCCGGGATGGAATAGCGTTCGCGGACGGCCTCGGGAGGGTTTGCGGAGTTGAGGATCAGGATGCCGTCGGGTGCGAGGCCGGAGAGGGGCGCGACGAGGGGGTCATCGAGGAGCGAATCGTCGGCTATGACGACGATGTCCGGCACAGCGATCGCGCCGCGTTCAAGGATGAGCGTCCGGTCGATCCGGGTGAAGGCGGCGATCGGCGCGCCCCGCCGCTCCGCCCCGTAGACGGGCGAGTCCTGGGCGAAGAGGCCGGACCGGAAGGCCGCCGTCCCGAGGATGCGGCTCGCCGTCTTCATCCCGTGGCCGCCACGGCCGTGAAACCGCACGCGAAGCATGAGCCTCTCCAGGCACCGGCGGGAATCGAGTGTATCCGGGATGAATCTTACATCCCCGGGAAGCGGCGGTCAACGCGCGCGGCATTCGGTTGCTTGAGGGGGGTCGGCCGAGCGCTCGTGCGGCGGGGGCCCTGCCCGTCCCGACTGCATTCGGGACGCGGACAGGTCGGCTAAACCGGGGTGGAGCAACGACCGCTTACAGGCGCTGCCGTTGTCGAGCTCGGAACTCCCAAGGCGGGAGGGGTTTGTATTCCGTCCAGATGCCCAGCCGCTGTTTTTGGGCTTCACGCTCGGCGTCGATGTAGATGGACGCGTGCGGGCGCTTGAGATACTCCACGTAGGCCCATGCGAATCCCTTCTGGACCATCGCGAGGTTTACATCCAGTCCGTCTCTGCGAATTCGGCAGACTTCCCGCCTGTAGGTTTTCGCCCCTGTCGTTTCGACCTCCACGACTTGGCCCTTGATCAGGCCGGCGAGCGCTACTTTGGCCTCATCGGCGTAAGGCTGGCCCGGCTTCCCGCGCTTCGCGGTTTCCGGCGCGTCGATGCCGTAGAGCCGGCAGGTGACCTTTCCGCTGTCCGTCGCGATCGTCGCCGTGTCGCCGTCGGTGACCCGTGTCACCGTGCCCGAGAATTTCTCCCGGGCAAACGCCGGATCTGAAAGAAAGACGGAGATCAGCAGGCAGGCCGCAACGCGCCGTGTCACGATTCGGCGCTCCGGCCGGGCCGCTATGCGGCGGCCCGGGTCTCGCCGGCGCGAAGAAGATCGGCCAGGCCCAGGAGGCGGATCTTCATTTCGTGCCGGGCGGGCACATTCACAAGGTAGAGATCGCCGCCCGCCTCTCGCGCCTCCCTTCGGACCGTGAGGAAGAGCTGGAGCCCAGTCATGTCGATCTCGTCGAGGTCGGCGAGATCAAGGACCAGCCGGCGGCTCTGCTTCATGGCGCTTCGGAGCGTTTCTTTCAGGTCGTCGTGGAGATGGACGGTCGCGTGGCCGATGATGGGGACGTGCAGGAAGCCCCCGCCGCCCGATCTGGCAGGCTTTGATGTCATGGGGCGATGTCTTAAAACCTTTCCCGTCGCAGACATTTGTTCCCTCCCCTCGCAAGGGGGGGCCGCCGTGGGGGCCCCGCGCTCCCGGGAATCCTTTGACCTGCCTTATCGGACGGTCCGCGGGGGAACATTAGCCGGCCGGGGGGCGCCGGGAATCTTGGGGGTGTTGGATTGCCGGGCGGGGGGAGAAGAGCGGTTAGGCGACGATCTTGATCTGGGTATTCGTCTCGTCGAGGCCGTCCATGATGCTCCCGTGCCGAGCCATCGCCTGGATGTATTCGGCCACTTCGCGGGCGATGGTCTCGCCCGGAATCAGGACGGGGATGCCGGGCGGGTAGACCGTGACGATGTCGGCGGAGACTTTTCCGACCGCTTCTTCCAGCGGGACGAAGCGGGAGGGAGCGAAGAAAGCGTCCCGGGGCAGGATCGCGAGGGGATTGTCGATCCGAGGCGGGGCCGCCGAGACGAGCGGCGCGCGCGGCTTTCCTCCGGCCTGAGCGTCCCGAGCGATCTCCTCGAGGGCGTTCACGAGCCTGTGCAAGTCGTCTTTCCGATCCCCGATGCTGACAATGACGAGCACGTGGGCAGGGTCCGCCATCTCCACCTGGATCCCGAACCGGTGATTGAGTTCCTGGGAGACCTGGTGCCCCGTCCGCCCCGTCCCGACCACCGAGATCGCCAGCTTGGTGACGTCGACGTCGCCCAGTCCCTCCAATCGCGCTTCCTCGCGGGTCCGGCACACAAGGCCGGGGATACGGTTGATCTTCGCCCGGGCCTCTTCCGCGAGCTCGATCACGCGCGTCAGGAGCTTTTCTCCCTCAGTGGCCATCTGCATCCGCGCGAGGTCGAGCGAGGCCATGAGAATGTACGAGGGGCTCGTCGTCTGGAGGGACTTGAGGGAGGCGGACACACGGCTGAGATCCACCCTGCCGCCGCGGGCGTGGAGGATCGAGGCCTGAGTCATCCCGCCGATGATCTTGTGGGTTGACTGCACGCACATGTCGGCGCCCGCGGTCAGCGCGTCGAGGGGCAGATCCGCGTGGAACTTGAGGTGCGGCCCGTGGGCTTCGTCGACGAGCAGGGTGAACTCCCGGCTGTCGCGAAGAGCGGCGACGGCGCCGAGATCGACGGCATAGCCGTAATAGTTCGGAGAGGTAACCAGCAGGGTCCGGGCATCGGGCTCGCTCTGGAGGGCCTTCTCGATGTCGGCCGCGCGGACGTTCCGGGCCAGGCGGCGCTCAGCGTCGTACTCGACGGGAATGAAGATCGGGTGGGCGCCCGCGAGGATCGTACCGACGATGACCGACTTGTGGCAGTTTCGCGCGACGAGGATCTTTTCCCCGGGCCGGGTCGAAGAGACGACCATGGCGTGGTTCCCGCCCGTCGTCCCGTTGAGGAGGAAGAAGGAAGCGTCGGCGCCGTATGCCAGGGCGGCAAGCTCCTGGGCCTCCTTGATGACGCCCACCGGCTTCTGCAGGGAGTCGACCTCGTCGAGCGTCGTGAGGTCGATCGAGAAGATCTTGGGGCCGACGAACTTCCGAAAGCGCGTCGATATGCCCTTGCCGCTCTTGTGCCCCGGCGTGTGGAAGGAGACCTTCCGGCTCTGGGCCAGCTCGACCATGGCGTCGAAAAGCGGAGTGCGCCCCTGGCGGGGATCGGAGATCGCCATGGAGCGGTCTTAGTGGAACGAGAAGAGCGGGGCGTTGTCCTCGATGATCCGGTCCTCTCTCTTCATATAGGCCCGGATGTGCTTGGGAAGACAGAACATGCCGGCGTGCGTTTCGCCGTCGTAGTACGACAGCGGCGCGGGCACGCGCGCGGCGATCGCGGCGTCGACCTGCGAGGGAGGGACTCGCCGGGGATCCATGCTACCCTTCGTGGCCAGCGTAAACCCCCACGGCATTCCGAAGGACGGGATCTCCGCGTGGTAGGGCGCCACGACCGGGAAGACGCGCCGGAGCGTCTGGGTCACGGCGCCGTAGTTCAAGAGCTTCCCGACCGCCGTGGTCCCCGCTTGAAGAGCGATGACGCCGTGGTCCGAAAGGCGCCGCTTCACGATTTCGTAGAACTCTTTCGTGTAGAGAAGGTAAGCTGGGCCCTCTTCCACGGGCTCGGAGATGTCGATGATAATGACGTCGTAAACGTCCGACGTCTGTTCGAGGTACGCCCGGGCGTCGCGGTACTCCAGCCGGATGCGAGGATCATCGAACGCGCCCGCGTGCATCTCGGGCAGATAGGTCTTGCACGCCTCGACGACCTCCTGATCGATGTCGACCATGAGGGAGAATTCCACGGACGGGTGCTTCAGCACCTCGCGCAGGGTCGCCCCTTCGCCGCCCCCGACGATGAAGACGCGCTTCGGGTCGGGATGCATGAGCATGGCCGGGTGCACCAGCGCCTCGTGGTAGATGAACTCGTCGAACTCGGACGACTGCATCTTTCCGTCGAGGACGAGGCACCGCCCGTAGCTCCCCGTCTCCATGATCTCCATTCTCTGAAACTGGGTCTGGCGGGCGAACGGGATGGACTTGACCCCGTGCATGTACCCCTCGTGGGGGGAGAAGAGGTCAAGGTACCATTTGTAGTTCATCGATTCGGACATGGGACTCCATCGTGTCTTCGACGACTTTGTGGGGGAGCTTGGTCTTGCCGTTTGAGAGGATGCCGCGCTTCATCTCAACCACGGAAGGCGTCTTGCACTGGAACACCTTGATCAGATGGTCGGCCGCGACCTCCGGCTGAAGGATGTCTCCGCAGGTGAAGATGTCGACGGCGGCGTATCGGTATTCAGGCCACGTGTGGATCGTGAGATGGGATTCAGCGATCACCACAACGCCCGAGACGCCGAAGGGACTGAACTCGTGGAATGTGACGCAGACGATGGTGGCTTGCGCCGCCTTGGCCGCCGCAACCATCGCGTCCTGCACCGCTCCTACGTCTCGAAGGATCCGGGAATTACAGTCTTTGAGTTCAATCAGCAAGTGGGTTCCCAGAGCATGCAATTCTCGACCCCCCTTCTCCTTGGATGTCTGTGGATTTGAAGCACCTCCTTGGGTTGGTTGCTTCCGGCGTGAAATAATCATAATCACGTCGGCATTGCAAGAAAAAAAGTGCCCGTCGGCCATTTCTTCGCGCGCCCGGCTCGGCTCCGCGAGCGCGCCGCGCGCGGCGAGGCGGCCGGCGGCTTGACTCTCCGCCGGATGTGTGGTGAGATCGCCCGGTCCACGGCATCGAAAGGGGGCAGTCATGGCGAGAGTCTACCTCAAGATTCAGACGACGCTCGGGAAGGAACGCTCGGTGAGAGACCAACTCCGGAAGATCCGCGGCGTGGTGATGGCCGATCTGGTCACGGGAGAGGACGACCTGATCGCCGTCGTCGAGGGGAAGGACCTGCAAAGGGTCCTCGATCTGGTCATCCGCCGCATCCGCGCGCTCAAGGGTGTCGAACGAACAACGACGTGCGTCGCCGCCGACTAGGAAGCGCCGGCGCGGCGGCCCGTCCGCGGGGAAGTTCCTCGCGGCGCCCTTGGATCGGAATCACCGCCGATCTGGAACGAAGCGGGTCCCGCTGGAAAGCGGCCGCGGACCGTTCGTACGCCCTCTGCGTCGAGGAGTCGGGGGGGCTCCCGGTTCTCCTTTGTCCCCTCAAGAAAGTCGAAAGGGTCTCGTCCATCCTCGACCGCCTGGACGGATTGATCTGCTCTGGCGGAGAGGACCTCGCGCCCTCTTTCTATGGAGAACGGCGCGCTTTCCCGATCACACCTTCTCCTCCCGATCGGGACCGATTCGAAGCGGGCCTCCTCGCCGGCGCTCTCCGGCGCGGCCTTCCCGTTCTGGCCGTCTGCTACGGAATGCAGCTCCTCAACGTGGTCCGCGGGGGATCTCTCTACCAGGATATCCCCTCGCAATACCCCTTGGCGCTGAAACACCGATCTTCCCGTCACGACGTCTCCGTGCGCAGGAGCTCGCGGCTCGGCGAAATCCTTGGGCGGGGCGTGATTTCCGTCGCGTCGAGCCACCACCAGGCGGTGAAAGAGGTTGGCCGCGGGCTGGTTGTCTCCGCCGCCGCCCCGGACGGCATCGTCGAGGCGATCGAGGACCCAAGGCTCCCGTTCGTTCTCGGCGTCCAATGGCATCCGGAGAGCGACCGAAGAAGGGCGGCGACGCGGCGGCTCTTCGCCGCGTTCGTTCGATCGGCCGGAGAGAGGCGTATCTAGTACTACTGTGTCATAAAATTGCTGTACCCCTCAAGTACCCCGGCCACACCA
>CAKKSE010000021.1 GCA_919903025.1 Nitrospiria bacterium
GCTGGCTCTTGCTTTCGACTAGAAACTTGAACCTATATCCGCGTATGGGGGACAGAATAGATGATGGCGAAGGAGGCTATGGCCATGAAGCACCGGGGGATTCATCGAGGAGTCGGATTCCTTGCGGTTTTCCTGTTTCTGGCCTTGGGGCTTTTGCGTTCCATTCCGGCGCATGCGGCCAAAGCCCTGCCTGACCTTCGCTTCGTCCGCCACTCAGTTGATCCGGAGCATCCGGCTCCTGGGCAGGGGTTCAGGATTGAGGTCACGATCCAGAACCAGGGGAAGGGAGACGCCGTCCATTTCCGCGTGGAGGCGAGGAGCGGGCAAAGTTTCTTGGGCAAAGCCGAGTTCCAGGGGCTCAAGCCAGGCGCCCGTGACAGCCAGAGCATTTCCCTTACCTACCTCGGCGGGATCCAGACATTGGCCGCTGCGCCCAGTGCCCCTCCCAAGGAGTTCTGCCTGGAGCTTCTGATCAACCCCTTGAAGAACGCCGGCGCTCCGATCGACTCTCCCCGAAGGCTCTGCGTCACACCCCGCACCTTGGCTCTGCCGAGCCCGCCCTCGCCTGTTCCCCCGGCCTCTTTTCCCGGTGAGACCCCCCAGGCGGCTCCATCTGTTCCCGTCCCCGTCACACCGCAGGTTCCTCTTGGTCCAGTTGAGATCAGGATCGCCTCACTGGACGTAAGCCGGGACAAGTTTGAGATCGAGCTTGAGAACAAGGACAGGGACAGGGATCTCAGGCACCCTCTGGTGGAAGTAGAGATCAACCAGGCTGGGAAGAAGACGCGCATCTACCGGGAGCATCTCACCAGCATCCCTGCCGACGGCACGAGGCTTCTTCGGATTCCAGTGCCGAAGGGAGCCAAGAGCACGGACTCACTTGAGGTCAAGGTCAACGAGGGCCTGATCGGGCAGAAGGGGCTTAGGGGGCTACTGGATGATGCCCTGTTTCAGAAGATCGGGAAGGCGAAGATCAAGCCCCCCGAGCCGCAGAACATTCAGCCTTTGGCCATGTACATGAGGCTTCAGGTCAACGGCAATCCGATCGAGGCGACGGTACCTGTGGGCGGATCGGCCAATCTCACCTGGAGTCTGCCGGATGTACCAGGTCCTATGGGGACAGCCGATCATATCTACCTGCGGGTCCGGACGACGCCATTTTCCGCCGGGGAGAGCTGTTCCAGCGACTCGTCAAGCTGGGGGGATACCGAGACGGTCGACACCGGCCATAGGGAAGGAACGAGTTATATCTCCCGCATCACCTTCGCCGCTGGGAACACTTACTATTTAAAGGGATGCTTCTGGGGCCCTGGCGGCCACACCGGCGACGAAACCAACCAGGTGGCGGTGCATTATGGGGAGGAGCTCAGAATCGCCAGCATAATCGCCATGAGGGTCGATGCTGTACTCCTCCCTGACCTCGTCATCAAAGACGTGCGCTTGTTCCGCGGCGGCGAAAAGCGCGGCAAACTCATGATCTGGGTCGGCGCGCGGCCAGCGGCGCGCGGCGTCGCCCCGCCTGAAGGAAACTTCCCGTACAAGGTTTACGTTGTCCCCAGCAGGGTAGCCGCGGGGTATCGGGACTATGAGGGTTTCGCGGCAACAACCATCGATACGCGGGGTTACGGGGGCACGGGCCGCGTCCGCAACCTCGGCCTGTTCGGGTACGGGGACGTGATTACCACCGACTTCGCCATCCACACCGACACCGACCCGGGTCCATATACCGTATTCGTTGTCGTGAATCCGAAATACGATCCTTTTGGCCCCGTGGACCCCGTCTTGGCCCTGCCGGGGCGAGAAGTAGGAGAGGCAGAACCGTACTACTACGGCGAGAGCAACTACCTCAACAACCACCTGGTCATGACCGCTGATTTCGGCACAGGCGGCCGGATAGACGCGGCGGACAACATCCTGGATCTCTGGATCGAGAGTCACGGTCCGGGCTGGGCCGAGGTGGGAGTTCGCTACACGCTCTCGTCCCGCGACCCGGGCCTGCTCAACCTGGTCCTGCGCGGCTGGCGAATTCCGGGCTACCCCGGCCTGGTGCCGCCGCCGGCCGGCCGCGGGCCGACGTACGCGCAATTCCTGGAATTGCAGGAGCTTGCCATTGACTGCACGGCTACCGATTCGAGGGCAGGGTTTGTATATGCGAGAAGGGGGCTCGATCGGACAGCGCGCTTCCTCTGCCGGTACACGGCGCCGGGGACCGGAGTCGCGGATCCGATGGCATTTTTTTCATTGGTCCGCAGTAGTTTGCCCGATCTGCTGAGATTTGACGAACCCCGGGTTCGGGAATTGATCGCAAGGCTGGAACCGGCTCTCGGCCGGGGACTCGGCCGGGGAGGTTTCGGCGCGCAGGTGCGGCTTGGCTACGACCGCAGGCCAGGCTATAGAGAATTGGTCACGAAGATGTTCCGGTTCGGCAAGGTATTCACCGGCTCCGGTGCGCCTAGCCTTCCCCCGCGGGTCGCGTTGAGGCCTGTCCAGACCGCGACCGGCACGCAGATCGACTACTGGCAAAGCGGCGCTTGTATCTGGGCCGTGGGCGGCGGCGCGTGGCCGCGCGACCTCGCGGTCCCAGGCGGAAGCGAGGTTCTGACGGGCTATCGCTGGGACTATGATGCTGGAACACAACCCCTCCCGTGTGAGTCGCGGTGGACATACAAGGCGCACGGCCTGACGCGCTTCAATCTCGGCCTGCTGAGGCGAGAAGACGCCGCGAGCCTCACGCGGGCCACGTTGAGCTTCATCCGGACACGCACGCCCGTCAGCAACACGTGCGGGAGTCCTGCGGCGTCGGTTTTCGCGGCGAACGCCGGGTTTGAAGGCCGCTCCGGTTCGTTTGCCTTGGCCGAGGGACAGCGGGTTGCCAGTAGCGACCATCTTGCGGCCGCCTCCGGCAGCGGCGGGCGGTTCGCCGTGGACGCCACCGCCCTGGTCCGGCAGTGGCTGAACGGCGAGCGGGCGAACTCCGGCTTCGCCTTGGTGCAGCAGACCGGCAGGAACTACATGCAGGACCAGACCTGCGCGACGCAGTATGGGGACTTCCGCTTGATCCTCGAGTTCCCAGCGAGGTGAAAGATGGCTTGGACACCGCAAGGCCGCGTGCCGACATCTATTCTGATCTTTGCGGCCGGCCTGTTTGTCATCATTGCCTGCAACAAGGGGAGCCCGAGCGATCCGGGAGGCAGCATCGTGATCTTGGTTCCCTTCGACCGGGGAGATTCGCCATATGGCCTCATTCCCATGGGCGAGACCGTGTACCATCCCAAGCCCCAGAATCCGCTGGGACATCCCGGCATTGACTTCCAGTGGAACCACGCGGCACGCATCCTGGCCTCCGCCGGCGGCACGGTGGTCGGCATCGAGAAGGGGTCATGGCCCGACACCTGGGACGTTGGTGTTCGAAGCGGTTCGTTCCTCATCTCGTATACCGAGCTGGAATCGTACAACCCGGATCTGCAGGTGGGCAAGGAGATCGCCGCGGGCACGTTAATCGGCACGCCGTGGCATCCCACGGGCACCCACGCGGGGTACAGGATGATCCACTTGAATTTTGGATACGACACGGGGCACCAGATCTACCCGGACCGCCTCTGCCCAATGAGCTACTTTGATTCCGACTCCCGCGTTCTCATGGAGACGATCTGGGCCAGCACGGTCTGGGAGTACAAATCCCAGTTTCCGGACATTTGCAGCGGCGACTACAAGGGGAAAGACCAATGAGCAGGAAGCCCCGAGGAGCAACCGTCGGCTGTGGGACAGCGATGCGAATAACACGATTGCCCAAGGCGTTTCTTCTGGCGTGCGTAGGCTTCGATGCGCGTCTATGGCTTGCCGTAATGCTTGCTGGCATCCTGGCGGGGTATGGCGCCGCGGCCCATGCCGTGGACTGGCAGATCGCCGGCTACGATCCTCAGCACGTGAAGGCGGGCGACATGGCGGCCGGAGGAGTGACGCTCAACGGGAATTTCTCCGTTTACCAGGAAGGCCGCAAGGTGAAGTTGGGCAAGGGGAACAGTGTCGTCGCCGATCTTACTCCCCACGTCATCGTCTGGACGCAGGGCCAAGTCAGAGTTCTCGTGCCGTCGGGTGTGGCTCCGGGTCTGCATTGGCTCGCCGTCTATTCGCCGGGCGACGAGCTTCTGGCCAAAGGGTCCGAGACCCTCATCGTTACCGGGACGTTCGACCTGGCGACGGAGCCTGGAGGCGAGTCGAATTCGCAACTTAAGGCCGGCGCTCTGAAGGGCCTGCTCACGAAGAAACCGGCTGAACTGGAGATCAAGAGCATTGCGGGGCTTCCGGCGCAGGTCTGCCCGGAGAAGAGCTATAGTCTATCCGTGACCGTCATGAATCACGGCGACTGGCCGGCCCGGTTCCACCTTTGCAGTGTCGGCTCCCTTACAGGCGATTGCGCAGCCGGACAGGCGCCGAGTCATGAGATCAAGGGAAAATCATCCAAGACGCTTCCCATGACCCTTAAACCGGCTGCTCCTTTTGTCGAGAATGGTAAATGGCACGGCAAGGTGTTTCTCGGCAAGGTGAAGACTCCGTCCACGGATACGAAGATATCCATCCAGGGAGAAGGGGATCCACCGGCCGGGGCATCCGACTGCAATGTCGGTGTCAGCACTTCCTGGACCGAAGCCCCTGGGTTGAGCGCCGGCACTCTTTTCTGTGACAAGAACATGGACAACCATCTGGTCAAG
>CAKKSE010000022.1 GCA_919903025.1 Nitrospiria bacterium
AGGACTTTCTTGACGCGAGCGGCCATCGCCTCCGGGTCCGACAGACCCGTCACGTCCGCCCAGACGACGTCTGGTTCCCTTCGAAACCACGTCATCTGCCTCTTGGCGTAGGCCCTGGTTTCCTTCTTCATCTGACTGATCGCGCTCTCAAGCGGCCTTCGGCCCCGCATGGCGTCGATGATCGGGCGAACGCCGAGGGCGCTGAGGGCCGGGAGATCGTGCCGAAGCCCGGGCGCCAGCGCGCGCCGCACCTCGTCCGCCAATCCTTCCTCGACCATTCGGTCGATCCTGGCCTCGATTCGCCGCTCCAGATCTCCCCGCTCGCGGAAGAGTCCGACGATCTCCATGTCGACTCCTCCGGCCGGATCGCCCGCGTGCCACTCGCTCAGCGGGCGGCCGGTCAGGCGGTGGACCTCCAGTGCCCGGACGATCCGGTGAAGGTTCGCGCTCGAGATCCGGTCCGCCGCCGCCGGATCGACTTCCGAAAGGATACGATGAAGCGTCCCCGCCCCCTCGACCCTCTCCCGGTCGAAAAGCTCGCGCCTGAGCGCGGGATCGCCCGCCGGCAAATCCGCCAGTCCGCGGCGCAGGGCGCGGACGTAGAGGCCCGTTCCGCCAACGATGAGAGAGGGAACGCGCCGGCGGCCGAGATCCTCGAGAACGGCGAGCGCCCGCCGCCGGAACTCGCCCGCCGTGAACGTCTCTTCCGGACCGATGACGTCGAGGAGATGGTGTGGAACGATCCGCCTGTCCTCGGCCGTCGGCTTGTCAGTCAAGAGGTCGAAGCCGCGGTAAACCTGCCGCGAGTCGGCGCAGATGATCTCCGCGCCCCACTCGCGCGCGAGATGGACAGCGACCGTGCTCTTCCCGGACGCCGTCGGCCCGACGATCGCTGTGATCCCCCCGCCATTCATCGCTTCACCCGTCTACAGATTCCTTTCACCCCCACCCGATCCCTCCCCCTCAAGGGGGAGGGGTTCTTTCGGGCGACCAAGGAGGGCCGCCCCTGCGTCTCTCCTCCCCTCGCGGGGGAGGACCAAGGCGGGGGGCAATTCACCCATTCACCGATTCACCCATTCACCCATTCACCGAGCCGTTTCACGTCCGCCTGAACAGCCGCTTGAGGTCTTCGAGCGTGATCCGGACGCGCGTCGGACGGCCGTGCGGGCATGTCTGCGGCTGTTCCGCCGATTCGAGGTCGGCGAGCAGAGCGTCCATCTCGCGCATAGTCAGCATGTCTCCCATCCGGACAGCCGGATGACACGCCATGGACGACATCAGATGCCCGGCAAGATCTTGAAAGCGAACGCGGCCCTCGTCCCTGTCCTTGCCGATCAAAGACACGAGAGAGCAGACAACCTCCTCCCCCCGCGCCGCCGGAAAGAAGGCAGGCATTCCAGTGAACCGGAGAGAGCACGGGCCGAAGATCTCCCCCTCGAAGCCGAGACGCTGGAGGACCGGAATGATCTCCTCCACCCGCGCCCGGTCTTCGGGGGTTACGTCCAGGATCACCGGGAAAAGAACGGCTTGGGACGGGACTCCCGCTCCGCCGTACGCTCTCCTGATCTTCTCGAAGAGAACCCTCTCGTGGGCCGCGTGCTGATCCACTATCCAGATCTCTCCTCCCCTCTCGGCGACGATGAACGATGACAGGACCTGCCCGATGGCTCGGGGACGCCCATCCTCGGCGGGAATCGGTGGCTCTTCGGGATGATCCCCGAAAGAAACGGCCGTCCGCCCGGCTTCGCCCGAAGGTCCCACGGCGGCGGTCTCCGGCCCGCGGAGGAATCCGTACGAAAAGACCGGCTCGCCCGCCCTCGAAGCGGCCTGCGGCTGAAAGTGAACGTTCCCGTCCCCCAGGACGATCGTTCGCGCCGCACCTGCGTCTCTCGCGGCGGAGAGGTCGGCGGGGCGGACCGACAAGGGGTCCCTCCGCAACCCGAGGGCCTCCTGCACCGCGGAGACGACCGCCCGGAAGACTTCGCCCGAATCCCGAAACCGCACTTCGAGCTTCTGGGGATGCACGTTGACGTCAACGGCGTCAGGCGGAAGAACCACGTTCAAGACGAAAAAGGGATGCCGGTCCTTCATCAGGAGACCCTCGTACGCCCGATAGACCGCTTGAACGATCAAGGGAGCCCGGACCGGCCGGCCGTTGACAAAGATTTCCTGGAATCGCCGGTCGCCCCGCGTCACGGCCGGCGCCGAGAGATAGCCGGAAAAGAGCAGGCTTCCCCTCGCACAGTCGAGGGAAACAAGCCCAGCGGCCGTCTCGCGGCCCAGCACGTGGCCCGTTCGCTCAAGGAGGTCCTCCACCTTGGGCCAGTCGATCGACGCGCGTCCGTCGACGTCCACTCGGAAAGAGACGGACGGCGCGCCCAAGGCTAGCGAGGTGGCGGTTCTCATGACGTGGGACAGCTCGGTGGGAATCGTTTTGAGAAACTTGAGACGCGCCGGCTGATTAAAGAAGAGGTCCGCCGCCTCGACAACGGTGCCCCGGACGGGCGGGGCGGCCGACCGCCCGACGATTTTCCCGCCTTCCACCTTGATCTCCGCGCCGACGGCCGCGCCTTCCGCGGCCGTCTGGAGACGGAACCGGGAGACGGCCGCGATGCTGGGCAGGGCCTCGCCGCGGAAGCCGAACGTGGAGATGGACCAGAGATCGTCCGCGTCCCTGATCTTGCTCGTCGCGTGCCGCTGGAGCGAGAGAAACGCCTCCTCCGGCGTCATTCCGCATCCGTCGTCGGTCACGCGGACCAGCGCCCGCCCCCCGTCGCGGATCTCGATGCGAACGCGGGCCGCGCCGGCGTCGAGGGCGTTCTCCACCAGCTCCTTGACGACGGCCGCCGGACGCTCGACGACTTCCCCGGCCGCGATCCGGTTGACGACGGACTCCGGAAGGATCCTGATCTCGCGCCGATTCACAGATTCAGCTACCCACTTTCTTCACCAACCCCATCACCCCCACCCTCCCCTCCCCCCTCAAGGGGGAGGGGATTCCTTGGAGGCTGCCACCCGAGGCCGTGCGCCTCTCCTTTTCCTCCTCCCCCCTCCGCGGGGGAGGACTGAGGTGGGGGGGGGCAATTCGCCGATTCACCCATTCACCGATTCACCGTCCCTCAGACTCCAGTATGTCCGAACCCGCCCCCTCCGCGCTCTGTCGGCGTGGACGCGGCGGCCTCCCGGAAGGACGCGCGGATCACCCTGTGGACGACAACCTGGGCAATCCGGTCGCCGCGTGAGATCGTGAACGCGCGCTGTCCCAGGTTCACGAGGAGCACGCCGACCTCTCCCCGGTAGTCGGCGTCGATCGTCCCCGGAGCGTTGAGAACGGTCACGCCGTGCTTGAGCGCGAGACCGGACCGCGGACGGACCTGGGCTTCGGTTCCGGGAGGAAGCTCGATAATGATCCCGGTCGGGATGAGGCGCGACTCCCCCGGAGCGAGAACGACCGGGGCGACAACGGCCGCGTGGAGGTCAAAACCCGCGGCGTGGGATGTCTGATACTCTGGAAGAGGAAGATCGAGACCGCCAGGAAGGCGCACGATCGTGACTGGAATGGTTTCTTCGCTCAAGGGGAGATCCCAGATCGGATTGCCAAGTAAACCGCTGTGCCGACGGCCCCGCTCCCTTCGGGCGTGATTTCAGCTTTTCGATCTTCGATTTTCAATTTCCAATTTTCAATTTCCAATTTTCAATTCTTGAATCTTTCCCCGCCCAGCCGCCCGTCCTTCCCGTCTTTAACAGACCAGGACGTCGTCGGGGAACTCTTTCTTGCTCACGGGGCCGAGGACGGAGAGGCCGATCTGCCCCGGAGCAAACAGCCTGTTCGCCAGGGCGTGGACCCTGCCGGCCTCGACCCGGTCCATGTCGTCCAGGATGTTCTGAAGGGAGAAATGCCGGCCGAAGTAGATCTCCTGCTTGGCGAGCTGAGACATGCGGTTCGAGGTGCTTTCCACGGAGAGCATCAGGTTCCCCTTCATCTGGTCCTTCGCGCGCTTGAGCTCCGCCTCCGTGACGCCTTTCGCCTTGATGTCGGCCAGCGAGGCCATGATGAGCCGGACGACCTCCGCCGCGTTCGATCCGTCGCACCCGGCGTACACGACGAACAGGCCCGCGTCCTGGAAGGACGTCACGTACGAATAGATCGAGTAGACAAGCCCCCGGTCCTCCCGGATCTCCTGAAACAGCCGGGAACTCATGCTGCTCCCCAGGATGGCGTTGAGGGCGTACAGCGCGAACCGGTCCTCGTCGCTCTGCGGCAGACCGGACGTTCCCAGGCAGATCTGGACCTGCTCCAGCTCCTTGCGCTTGATGTAGAGGCCCGGACGAAATGATGGCGAAGAGGTCTCGGGACGGCCGCCGTTCTTCGTGAGACCCCCGAAGTGGCGGGTCAGCAGGTCGATCAGCGGGTCGTGCTCGAAGTGTCCGGTCACGGAGATGACGATCTCCGGCGCATTGTAGTACTTGTCGACGTGGCCGACGATGGCTGCCCGGTTTATCGAGCGGATGTTCTCGCGCGTGCCCAGGACCGAACAGCCGAGAGGGTTGTCCGGCCAGACCGACTGAGTGAACAGGTCGTGGATCATGTCGTCGGGCGTGTCCTCGACCATCTTGATCTCCTCGAGGATGACCTTCCGCTCGGTCTCGATGTCTTTCGGCTCGAACGAGGAGTTCAGGAGAATATCGGACAGGAGGTCTATCCCCAGGGGGATGTGCTCGTCCAGGACCTTGATGTAGTAGGTCGTCCCTTCGCGGGACGTGAAGGCGTTCATCTCCCCGCCGATGGAGTCGACCTCGATGGCGATCTGCTGGGCCGACCGCCTCTTCGTCCCCTTGAAGAAAAGGTGCTCGATGAAGTGGGAGACGCCGTTGATTTCCTTCGGCTCGTGCCGGGAGCCGACGCACACCCAGACGCCGATGGAGACCGAGCGGACGCCGGAAACCGACTCGGAGACGACCCTGATCCCGTTTGGCAGAACGTCCTTTCGAAACATGGGCCCCCCGGACGCGGGAGACGGCGCTCCAGCTTATCCCTTCTGCGCCGCCTTCTCCCGAAGCGCCTCCTTGCGGGAGAGGCGGATCTTGCCGGCCCGGTCGATCTCCAGGACCTTCACCAAGACTTCTTCCCCTTCCTTGAGCTCGTCGGAAACATTCGTCACCCGGTGCTCGGCGATCTGGGAGATGTGCACGAGGCCGTCCGTCCCGGGGAGAATCTCGACGAACGCCCCGAAGTCCATGATCTTCCTCACCTTGCCGAGGTAGATCTTCCCGACCTCCGCGTCGGCGACGATGCCGGTAATGATCTCCATCGCCTTCCGCGCCGCGGCCTCGTCCACCGAAGCGATGTGGATGAGACCGGAATCCTCCACGTCGATCTTGGCGCCCGTCTGCTCGATGATCCCGCGGATCACCTTCCCGCCGGAGCCGATGACGTCCCGGATCTTGTCCGTCCGGATCTGCATCGTGAAGATCCGCGGGGCGTGGACCGACAGGTCCGCCCGGGGCTCGGCGATGGCCTTCGCCATCTCCCCCAGGATGTGGATGCGGCCCTGCCGCGCCTGCTCCAGGGCCCGGGTGAGAACGTCCCAGCCAAGCCCGGCGATCTTCGTGTCGATCTGGACCGCCGTCACGCCGCGCGACGTCCCGGTCACCTTGAAATCCATGTCGCCCAGATGGTCCTCGACGCCCAGGATGTCCGAGAGGACGACGACGTCGTTCCCCTCTTTGATCAGGCCCATGGCGATTCCCGCCACGGGGGCCTTGATCGGCACGCCGGCGTCCATCAGGGCGAGCGTCCCGCCGCAGACGGTGGCCATCGAGGAGGAGCCGTTCGACTCGAGGATGTCGGAGACGATCCGTATCGTGTAGGGGAAGTCCGCCTTGTCGGGAATCACGGGCCTGAGCGCCCTCTCGGCCAGCGCCCCGTGGCCGACCTCGCGCCGCCCGGGCCCCCGCAGGGGCTTGACCTCGCCGACGGAGAACGGAGGAAAGTTGTAATGGAGCATGAACGACTTGAAGCTCTGCCCTTCCAGGGCGTCGATCCTCTGCTCGTCGTCCGAAGTGCCGAGAGTCGCCACGACGAGACCTTGCGTCTCGCCGCGAGTGAAAACGGCCGAACCGTGCGTCCGCGGAAGGATCCCGACCTCGGATGAGATCGGCCGGATCTGCGACGGGCCGCGTCCATCAGCCCGGACGCCCTGGTCGACGATCATCCGCCGCATCTCTTTCTTTTCCAGGTCGTGGCAGGCGATCCGGACCTGCCGGCCGCGGCTCTCGTCCCCGCCCGCCAGCTCGGCGACCGCGCTCTCGACGATCTCGTCGACCGCCTTCTGCCGCTCCATCTTGTCGGGGACCATCACCGCCGCCCGAAGTTTCCCGCTCGCGGCGCGCTCGACGTCCGCCAGAAGCGCCGGATCCACTTCGACCGAAGCGACCGTCCGCTTCGGCTTTCCAGCCTGGCTCCTTAAGTCCTCCTGGATCCCGACGATCCTCTTGATCTCCTCGTGCGCGAACGCGAGCCCCGCCAGGAGGTCGGCCTCGGACATTTCGGACGCGCCGCCTTCGACCATCAGGATGGCGTCCCGCGTCCCGGCCACGACGATATTAAGGTCGCTTTGATCGACCTCCTTGAGGGTGGGGTTCACGACGAACGCCCCGCCGAGGCGCCCCACCCGGACCGCTCCGACCGGCCCATCGAAGGGAATGTCGGAGACCGAAAGGGCCGCCGAGGCGCCGATGATGCCGAGAAGCTCGATGACGTTCTCCTCCCCGGCGGAGAGGACGGAGGCTATGACCTGCGTCTCGCAGTAGAACCCGTCGGGGAAGAGCGGCCGGGCCGGCCGGTCGATGAGCCGCGACGTAAGAATCTCCCGCTCCGAAGCGCGGCCCTCCCTCTTGAAGAACCCGCCGGGAATCTTCCCGGCCGCGTACATCCGCTCCTGGTAGTCGACGGTGAGAGGAAAGAAATCGATCCCGACCCGCTCCGTCTTGGAGGCGGTCGCGGTCGCCAGGAGGACGGAATCGCCGTAGCGGACGAGGGCGGAACCTGAGGCTTGTTTGGCCAGACGGCCGGTCTCGATCGAGAGACCGCGGCCGCGGAGATCAAGGGCAACGGTAACGGGCGTGTTCATTCAAACTCCTTCTCGGGAAATCAGGATTGGCGTCAATGGGGGAAGGACGGCGCGGCCTGGACTATCGCCGGAGGCCGAGGCGGTCTACCAGGGTCGAATACCGATCGGGCAAGTTCCCCTTGAGATAGTTCAGAAGGCGCCGGCGATCGTTGACCATCATGATCAACCCGCGGCGTGAATGCTGGTCCTTCTTGTGAATCTTGAAATGCTCCGTCAGGCCGCTGATCCGCTCGGTTAGAAGAGCGACCTGCACCTCCGGCGACCCGGTGTCCTTTTCATGGACCCGGAAAAGATTGAGAACCTCTCCCTTGCGATCTTTGTTCATGACCATTGCCAAACCTCCGTCCATCGGTGCTCCCCTCCTTGCCGTCTGGGAGCTCAAAACGGGGCCCATCCCCGTTTTTCTGTTGATGTATAGTCTACAACGAGACCTTAGATACTAGCACGACGAACGGGTCCTGTAAACAGGGTCTTCGGGCGGCGTGCGAACGCCCCGGGATCAGGAGAGCAGCCGTTCGACCCTGTACCCTCCCACGTCCGGCACGGACCGGGCGAGCCCCACGAGCGTCTCGTCCGGGGCCATCAGGCGGAAGACGGACATCCGGCCCGCCTCGACCGGCGATTCGGTCAGGTCTTCCGCGAAGACCATGAGCCGCCGCCGCGCCTTGGCCAATCCGCGCGCGTTCAGGCGAAGGATCCCGAACGTGGACAGGGCCGTCGAGATCGGGGTCAGCCCCTCCGCGACCCGCCCTTCCTCGGCCTGTTTCTTGAGATCGTCAAGCGTCATCGCGTCTTCCAGGACGAAGATCCCGCTCCGCGTCCTCACGAGGCCGTGCAGATGGCCGCCCACGCCCAGCGCCTCCCCCACGTCGTGACAGAGCGTCCGCATGTACGTTCCCTTCGAGCAGGAAGCCGTGAATCGGACGTATGGCAGGTCGATGCTCTCGATCAGGATCCGGTAGATCGTGATGCGCCTCGGCTCCCGCTCCACCGTCTTCCCCCGCCTCGCCAGCCGGTAGAGAGGCACTCCGCCCACCTTCTTGGCCGAATACATGGGCGGAAGCTGGAGGGTCTCCCCGCAGTACGATTCGAAGACCTTGCGGATGCTCTCCTCCGCCAGACCCGAGAGCGGCCGCTCTTCGACAACGGTCCCGGTCGCGTCCTGCGTGTCCGTCGAGACGCCGAGCTTCAGCGTGACGGCGTACTCCTTGTCCCACTCCTGCAGATACTGGGCGACGCGCGTCGCCTTCCCCAGGCAGAGCGGAAGGACGCCCGACGCGATCGGATCCAGCGTCCCCAGGTGGCCGACCTTGTCCAGAGACAGGATCGCGCGAACCTTTTTCACCACGTCGTGCGAAGTCCAGCCGACCGGCTTGTTGACGGCGAGCAGGCCCGACAGCGTCTCCGCGGCGCGACTTGTATGCTTCATCCATCCTCCACGAATCGGTCATTGGTCATCGGTCATCGGTCATTGGTCAATGGTTATTGGTTATTAGTTAATGGTTAATGGTTAATGGTTATTGGTTATTCGTCGAAGATTGATCCGCCGTCACGATTGACGACTAACGATTGACGATTGACCAATGACGATTGACCATTGACTATTGACCATTAACCATTGACGATTGACCAATGACGATTGACCATTGACCATTGACGATTGACCATTGACCATTGACGATTGACCATTGACGATTGACGATTGACCATTAACCAGTAACCACTGACCTTCGCACGGCCTCTTCAACCGTCCCGAGGACCCTCGCCCGAACCGATTCCGCCGGCCCTTTCACGGTCGCTCCCGCGGCCGCCGCATGCCCCCCGCCGCCGAAAGCGGCGGCCGCGCCCGCGACGTCAACCCGCCCGCGGGACCTGAGGCTCACCCGATGGGCGTCCGGGGAGATCTCCTCGAAGGAAATCCCGACCTCGACCCCGCGGATGGACCGGGGATAGTTAGCCAATCCTTCGCTGTCCGCCGGGTCGGCCCCGCTGTCGTCGATGAGCTTTCTCGATACCTCGACCCAGGCGACCGTCCCTGCCGCGTTGAGGCGGAGCGTTCCGAGAACCCCCGCAAGGAGCCTGAGTCTCGCCGCGGATTCGCTCTCGAACAGCGCCTGCGCGATCCCCCACGGCTGTGCCCCCGCGGCCACGAGGCGGGACGCTTCCGCGAGCGCTTCGGACGACGTGTTCGAAAAGCGGAACGAGCCGGTATCCGTCGCGATCGCCGCGTAAAGGAGGGTCGCGATCCGGGAATCGATCTTCGCGTCCATCGCCCGCGCGAGACGGGCGATCATCAGGCCCGTCGCCGCGGCGCCGGGATCGGACCATATCCGCCCCTTCTTGTCCTGTTCCTCGCGGGGATGATGGTCGATCACGACAACCCGGTCCGAAACGTCTGCTTCCCAGGAGAGTCCCGTTCTTTCCGGCCCTGGGCAGTCGACGATCACCCAGAGGTCGAACGGGCCCGAGATCCGATCGGAAACCTCGATCTTGTCCCACCCCGTAAGAAAGCGAAGAATCTCCGGGACGGAGTCCTTATTGACGAGCGAGACGCTCTTCCCACTCCCGCCCAGCAGGGCCGCGAGAGCGAGCTGGGACCCCAGGGCGTCCCCCTCGGGCCTCACGTGAGTCGAAACGACGAACCGCGATCCCGTCCGGATCAGGGCCGCCAGTTCATCGGGCGACAGATCGGTCATGACGCGGAATCCTGGGAGTCCGGCGGCGCCGGCTTTCCGCCCGCCACCGACCGGATCATGTCCATCAGCCGATCTCCCCTCGCCACCGAGGCGTCGATCTCGAATCGAAGCTCCGGCACGCAACGCAGCGTCAATCGCCGCCCAAGCTCGGCCCGGATGAACCCGGCCGCGTGACCGAGGGCCGAGAGGGCACCGGCCGCCTGGCGGCTCTCGGGACCGCCCAGAACGCTCACGAGCACTCGGGCGTGCTTGAGGTCCCGGGAGACCGTCACGTGCGTCACGGTCACCCCGGCGACCCGGGGGTCGGCCAGTCTCCGGAGGAGGATATCCGCGACCTCCTCGCGTACCTGGTCCGCGACGCGGTCCATCCGGTCGTACCCGAGCCGGGGCGAACTCCCGCGGCGTGTCATTAAGGCCGGCCCCTCCGCCTCACAGGATCTCGAAATGGTGGTCCGTCACCAGGCACTCGGACTCAAGGGAGAGGAAGTTCAAGATGGCGTCGAGCGTCCGGTTCGCCGACGCGGCCTCCGTCGAGACTGCGGCCACGCCGATCGTCACTTTCTGCCAGAGATCGTGATCGTCTATCTCGGCGACGGAAACGTTGAACCTGTGCCGGAGACGCTCCCGCATCCCCTTGGCGACCCGCCGCTTCTCCTTGAGCGAATGCGCGGCCGGCAGGTGAAGCGTGTATGTTCCAAGTCCGACAACCATGGGAAGTTCAGAGTTCAGAGTTCGGAGTTCAGAGTTCAGAGTTCGGAGATCAGAGCGTCGCGGCCTCTTTTTCGACCACGAAGACCTCGATCTCGTCCCCCGCTTTGAGATCGCCGAAGTTCTCGATCCCGATCCCGCACTCGTACCCCGACTGGACTTCCCGGACGTCGTCCTTGAAGCGCCTGAGCGACCCGATCTTCCCCTCGTAGACCACGACGCTGTCCCGGATGACCCGGGCCCCGGCGCTCTGCCGGGAGATCGTTCCGTCGAGGACGTAGCATCCCCCGATCGTCCCGATCTTCGGAACCGAGAACACCTGCCGGACCTGGGCCCGCCCGGTGACCTTCTCCTTGAGGATCGGCTCGAGGAGCCCCGCCATCGCGGCCTTGATGTCGTTCACGGCGTCGTAGATGATGTTGTAGAGGCGGATGTCGACGCCCGATTTTTCCGCCTGGGCGGCCGCCTTGGCCTCCGCCCGGACGCTGAACCCGATGATGATCGCGTTCGACGCCTCGGCCAGGTTGACGTCGGTCTCATTGATCCCCCCGACGGAAGAATGGAGGACGCGGACCTTGACGGCCTCCGTCCCCGCGCGCCCCAAAGCGTCGGCGACAGCTTCGATCGACCCCTGCACGTCCCCCTTGATGATGACGGGGAGCTCCTTGACCTCGCCCTTCTGGATCGCCTCGTACAGGTCGTTGAGCGTGAGCCGCTTCGCGCGGGCCAGCTCCGACTCGCGCACCTTCTGCATCCTCAGCGTGGCGATCTGCCGGGCCTGCCGCTCATCCGGGACCGCGACGAAGGTGTCCCCCGCCGCCGGGACCCCCGTGAAACCGATGACCTCGACGGGTGTCGACGGCGGCGCCGCATCGAGCCGCTCGCCATTGTCGGAGAGGAGCGTCCGGGCGCGCCCGAACTGGGCGCCCGCCACGAACGCGTCCCCCGGTCTCAGCGTTCCCTTCTGGATGAGGACGGTGGCGACCGGACCGCGGCCGCGGTCCAGCTTGGCCTCGATCACGACTCCCCGGGCCAGCCGGCCGGCGTCGGCCTTCAGGTCCAGGACGTCCGCCTGGAGGAGGATCATCTCGAGGAGATGATCGAGACCGGTCTTCTTCTTGGCGGAGACTTCGACGAGAATCGTCGTTCCGCCCCAATCCTCGGGGATCAGCCCCAGCTCGGCCAGCTCCTTCTTGACCCGGTCGGGACGGGCCTCGGGCTTGTCGATCTTGTTGATCGCCACGATGACGGGAACGTTCGCGGCCCTCGCGTGGTTGATTGCCTCGCGCGTCTGCGGCATCACGCCGTCGTCGGCGGCCACGACCAGGACGACCACGTCCGTCACCTGGGCGCCGCGCGCCCGCATCGCCGTGAACGCCTCGTGGCCCGGCGTATCCAGGAAGACGATCGACCGGTCTCTCAGCGTGACGTGGTAGGCGCCGATGTGCTGAGTGATGCCGCCCGCTTCCTTCTGGGTGACGTTCGTCTCGCGGATCGCGTCGAGGAGAGAGGTCTTCCCGTGGTCGACGTGCCCCATGATGGTCACCACCGGAGGACGGGACGTCAGATCGCCTTCCCCCTCGCGCCCCTCCTCGATCAGCGCCTCCTCCGAGAGGACGGGAACGATCTCGGCCTTGATCCCCAGACCGTCCGCCACGAGGACGGCCGCGTCGGGGTCGATGGGCTGATTGATCATCGCCATCATGCCCATCCCCATCAGCCGCTTCAGGACCTCGCTCGCCTTGACGCCGATCGCCTCGGCGAAGTCCTTGACCGTCGCGCCTTCCGTGATCCGGATCGCCTTCTTCCGCGCCTTGGTCCCGGGCTCCTCGACGGCCGCCCCCGCGCCGCCCCGCGGAAGGCGCGCCATTCCCTTTTCCAGGTCGCGCACCGCCCGGCCGCCGCCCCCCCTGTCACCGGGGAACCGAGGCCGCATCGGCGGCTTCCGCACGACGGGCCCCGCCTTCTCCTTCACGACGGGGAAAACCCGCGACTCCTCGTCGTCTTCGATCACTTCCATGAGCCGGCGGAACCGCTCCCGGGCCTCGTCCTTGTCTTTCTTCGCGGCGGGGGCCGCGGCCTCTTCTCCCGCCTTCGCGCCCTTCGCGCCCTTCTTCTCTTTCGGTTTGGCCGCCTTTCGTTCCGCCTGCTCGGCGGACGCGGGGGCCTCGGCCGTAACAACTCCCGTCTCGGCCTCGGCGGGGGCGGCTGTCGGAACCGCCGCCTCCTCGGCCGCGGACTCGGGTGCCGGAGTCTCGACAAGGGGCGGAACCGTCGGGAACGCGGGCGGCGGCGCGATCTCCTCCGCCGGAGCAAGCGCTGTTGGCGCCGGAGGAGCGGCCGGCTCTTCAGCCCTGGGCGCTCTCCGGATGATGACCACCGGCTTTGTGGAAGCTTCGATCAGGGGAACGCCCGGCTCCGCCTTTGCCTCCGCCTTTGGCTTGACCTTGCCGCGAGCGGCAACCGGGCCCGGCTTCTTCACCGCCTTTTCCTTGGGAGCCGCGGCCGTCCTGCCCGAAACCTCCTTGGCGGCCGGCTTCGCGCGAGACTTCTTTTTCTTCTCTTCGTCCGCGTGGAGGAGATGGAAGATGACTTTCTTCTCCATCTCCAGATCGATCGGCGACTCGAAGTCCTTTCCCGGCCGCCCCAGTGAAGCCAGAGCCGCCAGGACCTCCTCCGGTGTCTTCTTGAACCGCTCGGCGAGGTCGCGGACCCGTGTCTGTTGAGCTGTCGTCATCGGTCAGTGCCCTCCCCCGTCTTACTTCTCGCTTCCCTCGGAGGCCGCAACGGCCGTCTCCGCGGGAATCTCCTCAGACGGCGGCTGACCGGCCTCTTCCGGCGATTCCGCCGGCTCGACCGCCGGACCCGCCTCGCCCGCCGCCGCGGCTGCCGCCTCGGCTTCCTTGCGGGTCTCGCGGGTGATCGCCGCCTCGATCTCGCTTCCGAGCTCCTTCGCCCGTTCCGTCTCGTACTCGGTCTGGCTCAGGATGTCGATCTTCCATCCCGTCAGCTTGGCGGCCAGCCTGACGTTCTGCCCCTTCTTCCCGATCGCGAGGGAGAGCTGGGCGTCGGAGACGACGACCAAAGCCGTGCGGGCCTCCTCGTCCACGGCCACCTTCTCGACCACGGCCGGCGAAAGGGCCTTGGCGATCAGCGCCTTGGGATCGGAGACCCAGGGGATGATGTCGATCTTCTCCCCACGGAGCTCCCGGACCACCGCCTGGACGCGGGACCCCTTCATGCCCACGCAGGCCCCGACCGGATCGACCGCCGAATCCTTGGAGGCCACGGCGATCTTCGTCCGGTCGCCGGCCTCGCGGACAACGTTCTTGACCTCGATGATCCCCTCGTAGATCTCGGGGACTTCCATCTCGAAGAGACGCGCCACCAGGGTCGGATGGGACCGGGAAAGGATGATCTGCGGCCCCTTTTCCGCCATCCGGACTTCGAGGACCAGGGCCCTGAGCCGGTCCCCTCTCTTGTACGATTCCCGGGGAGCCTGTTCGCGGGGAGGAATCACGCCTTCCGTCCGGCCGAGGTCGATCACGTAGTTCCCCTTCTCGTGCCGGAGGACCATGCCGTTGACGAGCGTCCCTTCGCGCTTCTTGAACTCGTTGTAGACGATCTCCTGCTCGACCTTCTTGACGCGCTGGACGATGACCTGCTTGGCCGTCTGGGCCGCGATCCGGCCGAACCCTTCGAAGGTGATCGGAAAACCGATCGCGTCGTCGACCTGGATGGTTGGATCGTGCCGGCGGGCTTCCTCGAGAGAGATCTCCTCCTGCTCGTTCTGGACGACCTCGACAACCTTCTTCATCGTCCGGATATCGATCTCGCCCGTCTTGGAATCGATCTTCACTTCGATCGGCTGAGAAACGCCGAACTTCTTGCGCGTCGCGGAGACGAGCGCGCTCTCGAGCGTCTCGATCAGGACGTCCTTCCCGATCCCCTTCTCACGGCCAATCTGCTCGATGACTTGCAGCAATTCGCTGTTCATTTTCTTCCAAACCCTCCCTTGCGCTGCCCGGGACGTTCCCCCGATCGCGGCGCGGAAGCAATGAGATCCTCCACTTCAAGCCGGGCCCGCGCGACGGCGGACAGCGGGATCTCCACCGACCCCGAACCGTCAGCAAGCTCGATGACCGCCAAGTCCATATTCTCCCCCGTCCGCCCCCCGAGCCGGCCGCGGAAGACACGTCTCCCGTCAAGGGGAGCAATCGTCTTGACCACGGCCCTCCGCCCGCTGAACCGGTCATAATCCTCGGGCCGGACAAGGGGCCGATCGAGGCCCGGTGACGAGACTTCGAGTTCGTACGAGCGTGGAACGGGATCTTCGACGTCGAGAACAGCGCTCAACCGGCGGCTTGCTTCGGCGCAGTCGTCGATTGAAACGCCCCCCGGCTTGTCGATCACGAGGCGCAGACGGCCATTGCCTCTCTCGGAGAATTCCACGAGAACAAGCTCCAGCCCGAGCTCTTCCGCGATCGGACTGGCCAAGCGCTCCACCTTTCGCTCGATCTCCTCCCCCGCCACGACGCTTTCTCCCAAGCAAAAACATTACAAAAACAACTGGTTGCAGTCGAAGTCCGCGCTCAAGCCTCGCGCAAGAACGCTCAAAAAAATAAGAGTGGGTCTGTCAACCCACTCGCTTGGCATATTTATATCATCGTTCCAGTCGATCATGCAAGCGGTCTTCGTCGTCCGAAGCGCGGTCAAAAGAAAGGGGAGGCCCTTTGGGGACCTCCCCTTGACACAAACAATCGAACTCCCTGACTACTTCTTGGCAGGAGCCGGGGCAGGCGCGGGGGCCGGGGCCTTGGCACCCTCGGGAGCCGGGGCCGGAGCCGGGGCCGGCGCGGGGGCCGGAGCCGCCTCCTTCTTCTCTTCCTTCTTCGGCTCCTTCTTGGGCTCAGGAGCGCAACCAATCGTCATTGTCGTGGCCGCCACGAAGAACAGGGCCGCAACGAGCGAAGCAAGCTTCTTCATTAGTCAATCACCTCCTCTCCATTCAGAATAGAACTGAGAAAAAAAGGCTTGAAGGCCCGCCCATCGCGGGGTCCTTTCGGCCTATCGGCAATGGCTAAAAAGCCGTAGGTTTGTATCACTCGCGTTTCACGCTGTCAAGAAACATCTTTCACGGAAGATAGCGAAGAGAGCCATGCCCCGCGCGCTCCGGAAGCGGGCCTGTCAGGAAAGAATCTGCCGGAAGTTTTCG
>CAKKSE010000023.1 GCA_919903025.1 Nitrospiria bacterium
GAACTCCGAACTCCGAACTCCGAACTCCGAACTCCGAACTCCGAACTCCGAACTCTTCTCCCCCCTACTCCCAGGGCACCTTTACGCGGATCGGGAAGACGACGGCGGGCGTCTTGTCGCGGGCGATGTAGACGCTCACATCCCACTCCCCTCCCATCGAGAAATCGAGCGAGCCGGCGTAGGCTCCCTTCTTGTCCGACTTCGTCGGGATGATCGTGTCATCGGTCGGCATCTTGTGGTCCGTCATGCGGGCCTTGAGCGTGACCGTGGCATTCCCGACGTTTTTCCCCGCCTTATCCTTGACCGTCACCGTGACCGGCTGTTCCCCAAGCCGGGGCTTCTTGGCGAAAGCGAGCGTTGCGGCCAGGTCGGCTTGCTTCGCCGTGAAAACCTTTGTGTCGGGGGACGGGGCCTTCTCCGCGCCCGGCGCCTGCCGAACGCCCGCGAAGATGAAGAGGGCTGTCAGGAAGATTCCGATCGTTGCTAGAGCCGCTTTTCCCATTATCCAACCTCCTTTTCCTGTGCGAGATTCTTCCACTCTTGGTTTGGGGGGCACCAAAGCGTCCGCTCCACCTCCTCCAGAAGAGGCGGGAGCGTCTCCGGATGGAGGGCCGAGACGGCCACGCCTCCCAGCCGCCGGACGAGGGAGGATGCCACATCCGCCGCAATTCGGTCCACCTTATTCAGCACCAGGAGGCGGGGGATCGCGCCCAAGCCGAGTTCCTCCAGGATCCGGTCCACCGACTCGATCTGCGACTCGAAACGGGGATTCGAGATGTCCGCGATGTGAAGGAGGAGACTTGCATCCCTAAGCTCATCCAGCGTGGACTGGAAGGCGCGGGTGAGATCGGGGGGCAGGTCGCGGATGAATCCCACGGTGTCCGTGACGATGACCTCACGCTCCCGCGGGAAGCGAAGCCGCCTCGTCGACGTGTCGAGCGTGGCGAAGAGCCGGTCCTCGGTGTGGACGCGGCTCTCGGTCAGGGCGTTCAAGAGCGTCGATTTCCCGGCATTGGTGTAACCCACCAGGGAGAGGATCGGGATCTTGGCCTGGACGCGCCGGCTCCGCCGCTCGCGCCGCCCGCGGGCGAGAGACTCCAGCTCCTTCTCGAGCCGGGCGATCCTGTCCCGGACGCGGCGCCGGTCCACTTCCAGCTTCATTTCGCCCGGGCCGCGGCCGCCGATCCCGCCCGTGAGACGGCTCATCGCCGTTCCCTTTCCCGTGAGGCGCGAGAGGCGGTAGCGAAGCTGGGCGAGTTCGACCTGCACCTTCCCGTCCCGCGTGTGCGCCCGCCGGGCGAAGATGTCCAGGATGAGCTGGGTCCGGTCTATGACCTTGATCTCCGTCATGTCCGTGACCGCCTTGACCTGAGCCGGCGTGAGGTTCTGGTCGAAGACAAGGAGGGTGGCCCCTTTCTGCAGGGCGCGGACGATCAGCTCCTTCATCTTTCCCGCGCCGAGGAGCGTCCGGGGATTGATCTCGTGGGGCCGCTGGATGACGGCGTCGAGAACGACGATGTCGTCGGAGCGGGCCAGCTCCATGAGTTCGGCCATCGCCTCTTCCTGCAGGGTCCGGGGCCGGCTCGAGACGGAGACCAGGATCGCCCGCTCGCGCGGGTCGGAAAGATCGATTCCCCCCGCCTTGCGCTCGATCTCCTCTTCCAGCGCGGAGATGAACGAATCGAACTCGAACTTCAGGGCGTGAAAGGGGACGGCCGGAAGGACCTCCGTCGTCCGTCCTTCCGGATTGGGGGGAACGACGTGGGCCAGGAATATCCGCCCCGGAAGACCGTCCGGCAGGACGCCGATTGCTCCCATCAGGTCGAGGCGGAGGAGGGCGAGGTCGGTCAAGTCGTCGGATGTCAACGCCTCGTCCTTGAGGTGCGTGTGCAGGCACCGGATTCCGCGAAGTTTCTTCCGTCCCAGCCGGAACTCGTCGAGATCGGGAATGACGATCTCCCGGTCGGTCCCGACGACCACGGCGCGGATGGTCCCGCCCCGTTCGATGAGCAAGCCGATCTGGCGCGTGATCTCGCGCGAGATTTCGGTCATCGCGCGGGCCAATTCAGGAGTGACGAGCTCGGACGGAGGGACCTTCCGCCGGTAGAGGCGCTCGAGTCTTGCGGTCTGAGATGACTTGAGACCTGTCGTGTTGCCGAAAACGCTGGGGATCTCTCTACCTCCGATGGGGGGAATCTCGCCTGGAAGGATACAGCAGGGATCGGCCCCGCCGCAAGACCTCGCGAGGCATGAGACGTTTCCTTTTTCGGCGCATCCGGGTTTTGTGTGGGTGTGGCCCATATCTTGGGGGAAGCG
>CAKKSE010000024.1 GCA_919903025.1 Nitrospiria bacterium
CGGACAATCTATTTGCTATAAAACCGGACAATTCTATTTGCTCTTAACAGAACAAACAGGACAGAACAAACAGAGCAAGCGGGCATGACTCACGCCGCGGCTTGTGCCCTGGCCGGCAAGCGCTCCTCGGCATACACCGGAAGGGTCAGCACGAACGTCGCCCCCTCCCCTTCGGGTCCTTCCACGACAAGGCTTCCACCGTGAAGCTCGGCCGCCATGTTGCAGTAAGTGAGACCCAGGCCGTGATTCCGCCCCTCCCCGCCGCTCCCCCGGGCCTGCCCGTACTTCGCGAATATTCGCTCCCGGTCCGCCAGCGGGATGCCCGGTCCCGTGTCACGAACGACAATCCGCGTGTCCCCGGCCCCTCCAACGACGGAAACATCGATCCGTCCGCCGGAAGGCGTCATGCGAAGGGCGTTCGCGACCAGATTGGCGACCGCCCGCTCGACCGCCGAGGCGTCGGCCTTTACGGGCTTCGGAGGCAGTCCCGACGATCCGAACTCCAGATGGATGCCCCTTCGGATCGCCAGCCCACGGAAACCGCTCACGCACCCCTGAACCAGCGGAATCAGCTCGATGGAACCCATCTTGAACTGCTGTTCGCCTTCCTCCATACGCTGAATGTCCAGGAGGTTCAGCGTCATCGCCATCATCCGCTCGTGCAGTTCGTCCGTCCCCTTGAGGCACTCTTCCGCCTGGGAAGGGATCGGGCCGAAGCGCCGCGAAAGCTCCAGGTACCCCATCGCGCCCGTGAGGTAGTTCTTCATGTCGTGAACGAGGAGTTGGACGAGCTCCTCCTTGTAAGCCGAGACCCGGGCCAGCTCGTCCTGGCGCAAGGCCAGCTCTCGGTTCTTGGCCTCGATCCGGTCATGGCAGGATTTGATTCGGAGGAGAGAGCGGACCCTGGCCTGGACCTCCGCCGGGTCCACCGGTTTCGTAAGGAAGTCGTCCGCCCCAGCCTCGATCGCGGCGAAGCGCTCCTTCCGCGCCTTGATCGAGGTTGTCAGAATGACGGGAAGGAAGGAAAAACTGGGGTCCTGCTTGATCTGGCGGCAGATCTCGATCCCCGACTCGCCCGGGAGGCGCACGTCGACGATGGCCAGCTCCGCCCCGCTCCGCCGCAGATGCTCCAAGGCGGCCGACCCGCTCTGGAACTCGACGAACTCATACACTTCCCACTGCAGGATACTGCGGAGCGCGTGCCGGCCGCTCGTGTCGCCATCGACGATGAGAACCCGCGGAAGACTCACGGCCCTCTTTCCCCTGGATGCGCCCCGCCCATCTCCCGATTGACGGAGCAGACTGTCAAAGAGGAGAGACCCTCCTGGCCCTTCCTTATCGGCAGACCCCCTGCTCGACTTGATTTGAGAAACTGTTCGGAAGGTAGCAGACAACATGCCACAAGACCCAGAGACAAGAGGTCCGTAGAAACAAGAGGTTTCGTCTTAGATTTCGCCGGTCGCCTGGGGATGAGTCAACTGTCGTTCAACAGACAATCAACAGGAATGGACACAATGGCGGGGAAGGGCATAAGAAGCAAACGGCATGGGCGGCAAGACCGGAACCCAAGAGACATCTTCTCCGGGCGCTCTTGACGTTGGCCTTTGAAACCCCATCCACTTCCGTAGAGATTCGTTCCATCATGCAACACATCATGTTGCCCGGCCCAAGCAACTGATAGAAAAAAGAAACGCGCCCTCTTGTTTCAAAAGGGCGCGTACGGGAAACGCTTTACGTGCGAGATGGCGGAACCGCCTAGGCATGCCAGCTTGCCTCAGCCCAGTCGGACCGCAATTCCTTTGCGTAGTCAATAAGTTGTGGAATGAATCTGCAATTCAATTATGAGGATATGGACGGAACTCTTTGAATCATACGGCCTCGACGCCAACAATGCCCGGAACTCTTTCCTTGAGCGTGCGCTCAACGCCTTGCTTGAGTGTGACGGTCGCCGACGGACAGGAGCCGCACGCCCCCTTCAGCCGCACGCGGACGACCCCATCGACGATATCCACCAACTCGATATTGCCGCCGTCCGCGACGAGGGCCGGACGGATGTAGTCCAGGGCCTTTTCAACCTTCCCCCGAAGCTCGGGCGTCGGCTGGGGATAGATCCTGAATCCCTGACCTTCGAAGTCGACCGTCAGATCGTACTCGACCACCTTTTGGTCCCGATCCAGGAAGACCCGGACCCCTTCCGATTCGAACACATCGTCCTGGGCGGACGGCTCGTCCTCGAGATCCAGTGAGTAGTCATACCCCCCGTTCGCCTTCGTCACGGTTACACGGAGACCCGCTCCGATACGATCCTGGTCTTCCTGAAACTGGCGAACCGCCTCCGCCGCTCTCTCGGTCAATACCACCATCTCTACCCCTCCCGACCTCCCCTTACAAAGGGGAGGAGTGTTGTTCCGATTCACCGATTCACCGAATCTAGTACGCGTTCCGATTGATGAGACCCTTCCAGAGGGTCAGCCACATGATCTTCAAATCGAACGCGAGCGACCAATTTTCTATATAGTATAGATCGTACTCGATCCGTTTTTCCAGCGACGTGTTTCCCCGCCAGCCGTTTACCTGCGCCCAGCCCGTGATCCCAGCCTTCATCTTGTGGCGGAGCATGTAGCGGGGGACCGTTTTCCGGAACTCCTCGATGAAGACCGGCCGCTCGGGCCTTGGCCCGACGATGCTCATCTCCCCCTTGAGAACGTTCCAGAACTGCGGAAGTTCGTCCAGGCTCATCCGCCGCAGAAATGCCCCCATACGCGTCCGCCGCGGGTCGTCCGGATCGGCCCATTTGGGTCCCGTCCCGGCTTCGGCGTCTTCCCGCATTGTGCGGAACTTGAGCATTGTGAACGCTTCCCCGCCGAGGCTGATCCGCTCCTGCCGGTAGAAAACCGGACCGGGAGACGTGAGCTTGACCAGAAGAGCGATGAAGCCCATGAGCGGACCCGCGGCGACCAGGAGGACGGACGAGACGCCGATGTCGGCGATTCGCTTGAGGATCCGGTTCCAGCCGTAGAGCGGGCTTTCCGAAAGGCTCACGATCGGGATGCCGTCGAAGTCATCGACGCTCGCGTTCAGGGTCACGTATTCGTAAAGGTCCGGCACGATCCGGATATCGGCCGTCTCGTCGGCCATGTCGTCCAGAATCTGGGCCATCTTTTCGTGCTCCCGCAAGGGGAGGGCAACGAACACCTGATCGACGTCGTACTGCCGCACGGCTTCCTTCAGGCCGCTGACCGGCCCAAGGACGGGGAGCCCCGCCACGGCCTCTCCGACCTGATGATCGTCGCTCAGGAAGCCCCTCGCCCGGAGCCCGGCCCAGGCGTTCTCGCCGATTCGCTCCGCCACGCGCCGTCCGGTCTCCCCTCCTCCAACGATGAGCGCATGCCGGAGGTTGTACCCGCGCCGCCGCAGGAGGCGAAGCAACTCGCGCAGAGCGCTCCGGGAAACCCAGAGGAGAAGAACGTTCAGGAACCAGAAGTACACCATGACAACGCGGGAGTACGAGTAGTCCCGCACAAAGAACGTGATGAGAATCAGGATCATGGTGGAGAAGGTCGAAGCCTTAAGGAGATCCCGGAATTCGTAGATGAGCGACGCCCCGCGCCGAGGAAGGTAGAGTCCCAGCGCCTTGAACACGAGGGCCCAGACAACGACGGCGTAGGGAAGAATCCGAAGATACGGTTCGAGCGGGGGGACGCCCCTTTCGATCGGGATCAGGTCCCAGTTGAACCGGATCCAGTAAGCGAGAAGCCACGACGCGGACAAGACGAGCATGTCCGAGATGAACAGGCCCGAAAGGAGAAGCTGGCTGTGTTTCCTCAGCATGGCATTCCCGCGGAAAGGGTCCGGTGCGCCGTTCTTGCGAGGCCGATCAACTCGGCCGCGGCGGCCGCCACCTCGCGCGTTCCCACGGCCTCCATGCATGGACGTCCCGCGCAGGCGTATTCAAACCCGAGTGTCAGGCACGGAGAACACGGATGGTTTCCCTTGATCGTCCGCGACCGCGGATCGCGGGGGCCCCATCGGACCGGATCCGTCGGCCCGTGGATCGCCACGACGGGCGTCCCGACCGCTTCGGCCAAGTGAACGATTCCTGTGTTTCCGCAGACGACCACGCCGGCCTCCGCGACCAGGGCGGCGAGATCGAGAAGGGAGAGCTCTCCCGCCGCGACCCACGAAGGCGCCCGGCACAGAGCGGCCGTTTCCTCGGCCAGCGCTCGCTCGCCCGCCGATCCCGTGAGGACAACCGCACACGATCCCGTGTCAGCCAAGGCGTCGATCACCGCCGCGTACCGCGCGGCCGGCCACTCCCTCTGCCATCCGTGCGCCCCGCAGCCCGGATGGATCACGACGATCGTGGCCCCCGGACGCAGGCCAGCGGCCGCAATCCGCGCGCCGATCACCGCCCGCCGATCGAGTGGAATCGACACACGCGGAGGCCCGGCCGCCGGTTGCAGGCCGAGCGGCGCGAGAAGCCGGCCGAACATCTCTCCCTCGTGAATTCTCCCATCGTGGCTGACGGGATCGGTATACAGCCTCCCCCGCGCGAACCCCGCCGTCGCGAACCCGATCCGCCGAGGCACACCGGCCCAGGCCAGGAGAAGGGTCGTCACGTGGGTCCACTGTTCGAAGTCAACGGCCGCGTCGGCCCTCTCCCTCCGGATTTCCGACACCGCCTTCAAGGTGGCGGTTGGAGACCACTCGACGATCCGGTCCACACCCCCCCAGAGATCGAAGACGTCGCGGTTCACGCTCGACGCCAAGGCAATCATCCGGGCCTCCGGAAAGGCTTCGCGCACGAGGCGGAGATGCGGGAGGAGGAGGATCGTATCTCCCATCGCCGCGAGCTTCGAGACTACGATCGTCCTGGGAGGACCCTCTCTCGGATCTCTCGGGCGCGGACGCGGCGTCAGCCGGCACAACAGCCCCCCCATGAGGGCGTCGACCCGCTTGAACCCCTTTCGTCCCCGAAGACCTCTCATGTGGTCTTCCCTGAAATAACCGACGGCCGGCTCATGACCTGCGCGACCTCTTCCATCACCTGGTCGGGGGTCACGAGGGCCAGACAGCGTTGATGAGAGCAGGCCGGGAACCGGCCGCGGTCGTAGCACGGGGAGCACGCCTCTCCTCGGTAGACGAGGCGCGATCTGCCGCCGGGCGGAAACTTGATCCGGGGATCCGTTGGACCGAAAAGCGCGACAAGCGGGGCCCCGACGGCCGCGGCGAGGTGCAACAGGCCCGAATCGTGTGTAACCACAGCCGCCGCCTTTTTCATCACGCCGGCCGACTCGCCAAGACGAAGGCGGCCGGTCAGGTCCAGGACGCGCCCGTCCATGCCGGCGATCCGCCGCGCGATCGGCGCGTCGCCCGTCCCCCCGAGAATGACCACTCTCTCCCCTTCAGCTAAAAGACGCCGCGCCAGCTCCGCGTAGTGCGAGACGGGCCAGCGCCGCGTCGGCATCTCCTCGCCCGGGTTCGACGCGCCCCCGGGACAGAGGACGACCGGGCGCTCGGCGCCATTTTCCTCCAGGATCCGTTCCGCCGAGAGAGAATCCGCGTCCGGGACGAAGAACTCCATCTCCTCCCCCGCGTCCGGGATCCCAAGAACCGACAGAACGTTGAGATAGCGGCGAATCTCGTGGCCGCTTGTCTCGGGCCCCTCGTACGCCTGGCGCGTCAGGAACGGCCCCCGGCCCTTCCACCCGATGCCGGCCCGCACCGGAACGCCGCACGCCGCGATCATCGCGTTGACCCGGACGGCCCGGTGGAGAATGACCGCGGCGTCGTACCGGCGGCTGCGAAGCCGGCGGACGAACCGCCAGATCCCGCCGATTCCCTGGGACCTCAACTCTGCGTCATCGAAGACGACCGCTTCGTCGATGTTCGGGTTGCCCGCCACAGCCGCGGCCGACCATTGTCCGACGACCAAGTCGATCCGGCATCCGGGCAAGGCGCGGCGCAAGGCCCGGAAGACGGGCGTCGCGTTGAGCACGTCTCCCATGGCGAACATCTTGACCACGAGCACACGCCTCCACGAGGCGGGATCAATGGCGCTCATTGTAGACATCCCGGTAGAGTGCGAGAGTCTCCCGCGCCGCCCGGTCCCACGAAAACGTCCGGCTCCGGAGAATTCCTTCCCGGCGAAGCGTCGACTGGAGCGATGGATCGGACACGACGGCGAGGATACCGCTCGCGATAGATTCCTCGTCGTACGGATCGACGAGGACGGCCGCCCGGCCGGCGACCTCCGGCATGGAGGAGATGTTCGACGTGACCACCGGCGTCCCGCACGCCATCGCCTCCAGAACCGGAAGGCCGAACCCTTCGTAGATCGAAGGGAAAACAAAGCAGGACGCCCCCGCGTAGATGGCCGCCATTTCGTCCCTCGGCACGTACCCCAGGAACCGGATGGCGTTCGCCGAGACGGCGTTCGCCGTCCTGAAGATCTCGTCGTACAGCCACCCCTTCTTTCCCGCGATGACGAGGGAGAGGTCTGCACCACCCGGCATCCGCTTGACCCGGTCGAACGCCCGGATCACGCGGGGCAGATTTTTCTTGGGCTCCAGGTTGCCGACGTGTAGAAGGTACCGGCCGTTAATATTATACCGATTCAGCACGGATTCAACCCGTTCCGGCCCGGGCGGCCCGAATTCCGGACCGGCCGCCTCGGGAATCACCACGATCCGGGAAGAGTCCACGCCGAGGATGTTCATCAGGTCCAACCGGGTGCATTCCGAAACGGCAATGATCCGGTCGGCGCGCCTGACGGCCATCCGGACGAGCCATTTCATATAGAGAGAGTACCGCCGGGGAACGGTTTCCGGATGGAGAAAGACCACCAGGTCGTGTACCGTCACCACCGTCCGGAACGTCGGGGAACGGAACGGGATCAGGAAGGCCGGCCCGTGGAAGATGTCCGCCCCGGCCTTCCTCAAGCGATAGGGAAGGACCGCGTGTTCCCAGAAATCGCCGAAAAGGTGGTTCTCGTGAGAAAAGGGCGTCCGGATAAGGTCCACGCTCTTGCCGGGGAGAAGCTGGCCCCGGCATTGGGCCTGGTTGCAGACGTACGAATAGCGGTTCTCCTTGTCGATCTCGCGCAGAGAACCAAGGAGGTTCGAGACGTAGAATCCCACGCCCGAGTGCGTCGGGTTGATCGTCCGGACGTCAATCGCGATGTGCATGGTCCCGTCCAAGGCACTCGCCCAGAAATGCGGCCGTCTGGGCGGCCCACACCGGCCAGGCGTAACTCTTCTCGGCCCGCTCCCGCCCTCGCGCGCTCATTCTTGCCCGCCTTGATGGGTCCGCCAGGAGATCGGCGACTGTCCGCGCGAGCGCGCGGACATCCCCCTCCGGGAACACGGCCCCGGCGTCACCCAGAACCTCCGGAATGGCTCCCGAAGAGGACCCCAAGACCGGAACACCCGAGGCCATCGCCTCGACAAGCACCCGGCCGAACTGCTCTTTCCAGGTCGGCGTTGTGCGAGAGGGGAGCACGAGGAGATCCATTCCTCGATATGCCTCGGGAATCGACTTCTTCGGAATGTTTCGGATCCATTCCACCCGCCCTCTCGACAGCCTCCACCCCGCCGCCTCGCCTGCCAGGGGACCGTCTCCCACGATCCGTAAGACGACGGGAAATCGCAGTTCCTCGACTGCCCGTCGGAGATCCTCGATCCCCTTCTCGCGGACCAGCCGGCCGACATAGCCGATCACGGGCGGATCCGGCAGCTTCTCCCGCGCGGGAACAAACGCGAACCGCCCGACGTCCGATCCCCAGGGAATATGAGCAATCGGTCCGGCAAACCCGCGGCCGCGCAGAACGCCGACGGCCTCATGGTTCCGCGCCGCCGCGCCCGCGGCGAATGAGAATACCTCCCGCTCCAGCCGGGTGTCCAGCCGGTAGAGCCAATGCCACGGCTGAGGATAGCAGGCATCCGACATCGGGACGTTCTGCCATGTATGGAACACCAATCGCGGGCGGGGCCTGAGGCGGCGCGCCATGCGATCGACCTGTGTCGTCAGCCAGAAGTTTTCGTCCGTAAGAACGTGGATGACGTCCGGAACCGGATCCAACGCCTCCTTCAGCCTCGAAAGAAACACGACCCTGTTCGGCGACTTCCCCGCGAGACGGCCGACGACAGTTCGATAACCTTCATCCACGTCTCTCGCCCCGGCCCGGCGAACCCAGCTCCCTTCTCGAAAAGCATGCGGGCGGAGAAGCGTCAGATCCACGCCGGAAACGGCCGCCAAGGCCCGCGCTTTCCCACGCTCGTCTTCCGAAACCGAATTGAGATCTATGAGGAGAATCTTCAGGATGTCTCTCGGATCCGGCCGAGACGGGCGATGAGATTCTTCCGGGAGTAGTGCACGACGGCCGCGGCGAATGGAATGCTCGCCGCGAGAGCCCCCCAGAGAGTCCACCCGATGATAGATACTACAATCACACCGGGAATAAAGGCAGCCGGACCCATCCACCAGTCTGCCGGCATCGAGCGCCCTGCTTCGGCTCGGATGAAGACCGAGAACACCAACCACCGAACCACCTCGGCCGCAACGAGCACCAACGCGAGATCGACGGGGGAACGGACCAGCAGGATCCCTCCGACGACGACTCCCGCTCCTGCCGCCTGGGCGAGGACGGCGTTCCCCTGCCGCCCCACGGCCCCCAGCGCCTGCGACGCCGTGTGATTGAGGAAGAACGCCGGAGATCCCAAAGCAAGGGTCATGAGCACGGGGCCAGCGCCCCGGTAGCCCGCCCCAAACAGAAGACCGACCAAGGGGTCCGACAGAACGGCCAGGACAAACCCCGCCCAGATTCCGACCAGCAGAAGGAGACCGTTCCCTTGATGGAACCAGCGCCAGGTCTCAGACGGCGACGGCCCAACCTTCGCCGCCATGTGCGGGAACGCAACCGAACCGACTGCCCCCGGGATCACGCCCAAGGCGAGAAAGAGCTTCGAGGCCGCTTGAAATTCCCCGGCGGCCGACAGACCCATCCCGAGGGAAACAGCGACGGTAGGGAGGTTCAACGGAACGGCGCCAAGAACGTTTCCGGCCGCGAAGGGAATCCCCTCTCGCAGGACTTGCCCCAAAGCACCCCCTGGCCCAACCGCCGCCCCGGCATGGGTATGCCGGCGGACGCGCATGCCCATCCAACCGGCGTACAGGAGTCCGACGGCAATCGAGCCGTATAGAAGAACGGGAACGGACGTAACCCCGGCCGCAAGGAAGGCGGCAAGAACCGCAAGGTTCACAGCCCGATACGCGACGAGGAAAGCCGACCTCTCCCCGAAGCGCTGAATACCGGCTAGAACCGCCGCGTATGTCTCGCCGATCGAGAAGAGGCCCAGACTCCCGACCGCCAAGGCCGACGCGATCGGCAGGTCGGGATGGTCGGCCCAGATCGAAATTGTTCCGCCGACGATCCCCGCACACGCAACGATCAGAATCCCTTTCAGTAGGACAACCTTCGAGAGCCACAGGCGGACCATCGAGGGGTCTTGAGCGGAGCGGCGCGTCACGACCGGTCCAAGCCCCATTTCCAGCACGTATTCGAGCAACCCCGCGGTTGAAAGAGCCGTTGCGTACAGCCCGAACCCTTCCGACCCAAGCCCCCTCGCCAGGACCAGAACGAGGACGAAGTTCACCACCCGTTCCGCCGCAAGAGCCGTCCCGATCGCCTGCACTTGTAAGAGAAACCTAGAGAGGCTCACCCGCGGCTTCCTCGTAAACCCGAACCGTCATCTCCGCCGCACGCCGCCAGTCGAAAAAGGCAATTCGTTCCTTTCCTCTCGCCAACAGGAGTCCCCTCAGACCCACTTCAGACGCCAATCGTCCCAGCGCGTCCACAATCGG
Organism: Nitrospiria bacterium; assembly: GCA_919903025.1. GTDB lineage: Bacteria > Nitrospirota > RBG-16-64-22 > RBG-16-64-22 > RBG-16-64-22 > RBG-16-64-22. Next base: position 9,862 of record CAKKSE010000024.1, read on the forward strand.
CCCCTCTTCCGGCTCGACGAGAAGCGCCGCGTCCCCCGCGACCTCCGGAATCGCCCCTCGATTGGACGCCACCACTGGCGCTCCAGCGGCCATCGCCTCGAGAACGGGGAGCCCGAATCCTTCGAAGAGCGATGGTTCCACAAGAGCCCACGCCCCCGCATAGAGGGCCGAAAGGTCGGCATCCGGCACGTACCCGAGGAACCGGACATTCTTCTCCACACCCGCAGCCCGGACGGCCCCCGCCAGCGAAGGGAACTCGGGCTCCTTCTCTATCCGCCCGGCGAAAACGAGGTCGAGGTCTAGCCCGCCGGCTCGCGCGCGCCTGAGGACCTCCGGAAGGAGATTGACGTTCTTCCGCCGGTCGATCCCGCCGACGTGCAGAAGATAGGAACGCATCAGCCCGTTCGTGGCCTTCAACCTCTCGACATCGAATCGCGCGGGCTCGTCGAACCGATCCACGCCGTTCGGGATGACGGTGATCTTTGCCGGTGAGACGCCCAGCGTCCCCACCAGATCCTTCTTCGTCGCTTCCGAGACGGCAATGATCCTGTCTGCCTTCTCGAGAACGCGCACGTTCAGCGCCGTGCCGAAACGCGACCGCAGGTTGCGGATCGGGTTCCAGCCGGCGTATTCCTTCCGGAAGACGACGGGTATGATGTCGTGCGCCGTGACGACAAGCCGGGTCCCGCCGAGCCGGCCGAGGGGGGCGTCCGTGTGGGAAAGGAAGTGTGCGACCCGAACGTCCAGAACCCTGACGGCGGATGACAGTCCGGCCAAGCGGAAGGCCGTCTCCCGGCCCGCGGGAACCCTCTCAATCCAGCGCGGCCACAGGAGGAATTCGACTGGGACCGATTCGCCGTCCAGATCGGGCTCCGGGCCAGGAGACGCGAAGAACTTGATCCGGCCCTTCGGAACGATATCCGCGAGAGCCCGAACGAGGCCGCGGGCGTGACGCCCGATCCCGCGTTCAAGATGCGCCTTGTAGCCGGCCTGCAGAGGCCGCAGATCGACGGCGACAAGCGGTCCCTTTGAGCCCCTCATCCGATCGGTCTGCCCCCTTCCGCCGTCTCCCCGGCGGAACCGCCTCCGTCGAAGCCGGCGATCTCCTTGACCACATAGATCGCCTTCTTCTGAGACTCGTGGTAGGTTCTCGAGATCATCTCGGCCAGGAGACCGATCGTCACGAACTGAAATCCCGTCGTCACAAGGAGAACGGCAAAGAGCAGGAGCGGGCGATTCGCAATCGATTCCAGGAACACCAGCCGCATGATCGAGAGATAGATCCCCGTTCCGGCTCCGATCCCGAGCGAAATCAGGCCGATCAGGCCGAAGATCTGGATCGGCCGCGTCGCATACGAAAGCAGGAACTTGACCGTTAGAAGGTCAAGGATGACCCGGACAGTCCGGGACAGGCCGTACTTCGATCGGCCGGCCGTCCTGGGACGGTGGTTGACGGGAAGCTCAGCCACGGATACACCGATCCACGAAGCGATCGCGGGAATGAACCGATGCATTTCGCCGTACAACCGGATCTGCCGGATCACATCGCCCCGAAAGATCTTGAGAGAACAGCCGTAGTCGTGCAGGCGGACTCCCGTGATGAGAGAGATCAAGCCGTTCGCAATCCGGGATGGAATACGCCGCGTGAGCCATGGATCTTTCCGATGGACTCTCCAGCCGCTTACGATGTCGTAGCCTTCCTGTAGTTTGTCGAGAAGCCTGGGAATATCAGCCGGATCGTTCTGCCGGTCGCCGTCCATCGTCACGATCAGATCGCCCCGGGCATAATCGAACCCTGCCGACAATGCAGCCGTCTGGCCAAAGTTCTTCCGGAGGCGGACAACAACCAGCGCCGGATCGGATCGCGTGCGTTCCTTGAGCCGGTCGGCGGTTCCGTCCGTAGATCCGTCATCGACAAACACGGCCTCGTATCTCAAGCCGGTACGCCGAAGGACGTCGTGGATCTCGTCCAGGAGACGTTCTACGTTCTCAGCCTCATTGAAGACCGGAACAATTACCGAGAGGTTCGGCCGATCGGGTGGTCCCGGTGTCTGAATCGTCGACTCCCAAGCACTCACGGTCTTCTCCTATTTCTTACAGCTCGCCACGCAATAGAGGCTGAGGTCCAACGGCACAAACGCTGGAAACCAGCGGATTGAGACTTCCGCAAACGAGCGCCGTAGCGCCGCAAGAATGTCCGTGTGGCTCGACGGATGTCGTTCGTCAACCGTGGTCGAGAGATTCATTCCAAGCATTCCTATGGCGGCGGTCGTGAGAATGTTCTTCACCGGGAAACCGATGACGGCGCGGCCGCTGCTTTTCAGCACCCGGCTGACTTCTCCGGCCGCGCTCCCAACTTCCTTGATGTGCTCCAGAACGCTCACGCTCACGAGAGTGTCAAACGAACCCGTGACAAAAGGAATCTCAAGGGCCGATCCCTGAACCAGGAACGCAGACACCCCCGACGATTCCAGAAGCCGTCGAACGTCTTGGACTTTCTCGTGCACGTCAACCCCGTAGACCGAGTCTGCAAGCCGGCTCACTGAAGGCAGCAATACCCCGCTTCCGAATCCCACATCCAGCAGGCGCCCGACGCGCGACGACATCAGTTCCGCTACCACCATCTCAAAGCGCTTCACGTAGAAATATCGCACCCCCGGGATGTAATAGAATTTCAGCGGATCGGCCTCGTCCGTCTCGACAAGGAATTTCCGCTCCGGAATCTCGACAGTCGTCGATTTCAACTTTGACTCCCTGGCGGCTCCCCGAAGGAACCACATCCCTCTCCCGCCGCCGGATACCAACGGCAAGGACCCCCCATTTCGCCGGTTCCTAAGTTCGCCCGACGCTCTCCGGGCGAACCCGCTTCGGCCCGAAAATTCGCAATTCCGCGATCGACCAATCGTAGGTGCCGTGATGTCCCAAGTTCTCGATCCGGACGTACCGCGCGCTTCTCGGTTGAAAACGCAGTTGGACGCCCCCCTCCCGGCCAAAAACAAATCTTCCCTCGCTCCAACCTACGAATGGGAAAACGTTCCGCGCTCGGACGATTGTCTCCCAGCGAATGCCGTCCGGCGAAACGTGAATCGCGACCCCCCGCGGGAAATCCTGGACGTAGCCGCCGACAAGAAGATCCGCGCCGGCGATCTCCCGGCCTGGCGGAAGTTCCAGAGCGATTTCCATACCCGGCCGTTGCGGTCTTCCGGATCCCCACCGCGTCCCCAGGTTCCCGTCCGTCATGTTGCCGAGCTGGACGGAGTTATGCGTGGCCGTGAGTCCTCGCCACTCGGCGGGGGGAACGAACTCCCCTCTTGCAACCGTCTCCCTCAGTCCGTGAAAAACCACATACTGCCCGAAGGAATGGCTCCGAGTATACCCGATCCCCGCTGCGCCCAGCGTCTCGGCAAAGGAAGCCGCCGACCCACGGTCCACGATGACAGCCGGATGGGATGAGTTCCGGACCTCCCGCAGATGCCCCTCGTAGCGGACTGGAAACCCGCCGTAATCAAACGGTTGGGAGCAGATCACCGATTCGCCGCTCTCAAAGGAAAGCCGCGTGCTCAGCCAGTAGTCCGCGTAACACTCCTTGATCCCATGGGCCGCAAAATAATCCCGAACACCTGAAAGATCCCACGTCTGCCAAGGAACAGCGCTCCCTCTGGGGGACCAGACCGCCATCACGTTCGCCACGTTGACATACGCGTTCGCCGATATCGCAAGAAAGAACACCGCGCCCGCCAGAAGCCGGACCCGGCGCCGCAGGGCAGTCACCACGAGAGCCGTGCACACCGGAAACGCCGAGTAGAGCGGCAGGAGGTACCGTTCGGTTTCAATGCCGGCGCCCGACGCCGCGTAGCGGCGGAACGGAGTCAATGTGAATACGAGAAGCACCGAAAAGATCAGGAGCCCGAGAACCAACGCGCCGTCCGAAGAGCCTGCCCACTCCCTCCCTTTCCGGAAGAACGCCGCTGCGGCCAGAATGAAGACGAACCCCAGCGACCCCGCGTTAAGCAGAATCAGAAGTGCCGCCATCCCGACCGGAAGAGACACTCCGTCCAGATGGTAGCCTGTCGGAATATCGAACGGGGGGACACCCCACATCGGCGGAAGCTGATCCACCACGAGACGGCGGGCGCTGTCCAGAACCATCCAGACATCAGGAAGCCCAAAGTCCATCCGCATCGTCGAGGCGAGTTTCCCGGCGGCAAACGAGCCGCCGCCCGTCGCCAGATTGTATCCCAAAAACGGAAGTGCCCCGACGATAAATCCGCAGGCCGCGAAACCGAGTCCCCGCCCGTCCCGCCAACGATTCGTCAAGCCCAGAATGCCGGCCGGGATCAGGTAGTCAACGAACAGGAAGTTCGTCCACCAACCCAACCCTCCGACGAACCCGAGCACGACAAAGCGCGTCAGCCGGACCGACGGACGCCCCTCCCTCCCTGCCGCCAGGAAGACCGCCAAGAAGAGCGTGCCCAGAATGAGCGTTTCGACGTACCCTCCACGGGCCGTGTTTCCCCAAACAATGAGAAACACCGGCGCGACCAACGTCAGGGCCGCAGCCAGCCTCCCGACGCCCGGATCCCCCACACGGGTCCCCAATTGGTAAACCGCCCATACAAGAACGCCCGACAGCGCCATTGGAACGATCTTGACCAACCATGGGCTGTTTGCCGTGAACCAAGAAATGGGCGCAATCAAAAACGCCTCAAGACTCCCGAGATAGGTCTGCCCCCAATAGAAGACGGGGAACTCTCCCAGCAAGATGTGCCCCGCCATCAGGCCGACCGTCGCTTCGTCGGCGTGGGTCATCCCTCCCACGGGCCAGATCCACGCCATGCGAAGGGCCGCGCCCGTCAGGACGAGAACCGCGAAGAAACCGGGAAATCCCCAGATCCCACTCACGGAACGACCTTGACTCCGACCGCCCGGCTGTCGCCGAACCACGCGACACCTTCTTTCACCAACCGCCACTCGGTCGCGTAGTATCCCGGCCTATTCGGAGCCGTGTACGTGATGCGGATCGATCGAGTATCGCCGGAACGGACAACGCTCCCATCGGGCAGCGGGATTCGCCGCGGACCGAGCGGATTCGAATCGGTCGCGGCGCCCAGAAAGATCCCACCCGATGTGGACCACTCCTCACGCCCGGTGTTCCTCACGCGAATCCATGCCTCCGCCGAAGATCCCGCCTTCATCTCGGACGGAAACTCTCCTTGCACAATGGCCGCGTCCAACACGCCCCCCCGATCCTTCCGAAGCTTGTTGAAAATCCCCTTGTCGTCTGGATTCATGCTGAACATATAGAAGTCCGACTGCCAGAGACGCAGGACCCGGATGAGGTGGGCCTTTTCCATCCATGTTGGAAACTTCTGCCAATACCAGGAAACCTCCCCGTTATAGACCGCGAGGACCATATGCGAGATCGGGTACCGGCCGAAAGGATCGTCGAAATTGAACCAGGGCTCCCACGCATACAAGGTTTTCGCCCGGTTCTCCAGGCAGAGCGCGGGCGCCGCGAGACCCGCGACTGTTCCTTCGCCCACGACGCCGGCGAGCTCGCGGGAAGTCTGAACCATTGTATACTGCCGGCCCTTGGCCCAGACAGCATACTGGCGCCCGTCGATGAGAACCGAGGCCACGAGCAGGATCCCGACGGCCGCCGGCCGCCAGATCCTCGTCCATTCCATCTTCGGCCGCCGAGACAAGTTGATCAGGATGAACACGAGACCCGCCGCCAGGACAGCGGCAAGCGCCCATTGGATCCACCGCGGTCCCAAAGACCCGATCCTCCATCCCACGACCACGGGAACAAGCACCATGTAGCGAATTGCCACGGCCGCCCAGAGCCAGCCGATGATCCAAGCCAGGAAAGCCCAGGAGCGGGCCGCGCTTCCTTCGGGATCGGCGGCGCGTGTCGCCAGTGCTCGTCCCGCCATCAGGGCAACCGCGGGAATCAACGGCACGTAGTACCGGTCCGGCCGGTAACTAAGGACCCCGAGTCCCAGAACTCCCGCGGCCAGCCAAAGGACAACGAGCCATTCCGCCGCATCGAACCGCCGCCACCGGGCGAGGGTCGCCGCAACGACCGCGCCGGCTCCGGCGAACCCCGTCGCGAGCGCGACGGGCGACCGCAGAAAATATGAGAAGAACGGGTTGTCGTGCAGGTTGTTGAACAACTGAGCGGCCGACCTTGGCATGCTGACCCTTTTCCAGGCCTCCCCGATCCGGAGAATGTCCTCCCGGTTTGGGGAAAAGAACAGCAAGTACCACAAACCCATCACGACCGCCATCCCCAAGAAAACCGCCGCCATTCCCTGGACGGCCCGACGGCGGTCCGCGCCCCGCGCCATCAGAACGTCCACGATCAGGACCGCCGTAAACGCGGCGACAAAGTACAGGGCCAGTGACTTGCTCACGTACACGCATGCGCCGCTGACTCCCGCCGCGACGGAATACATCCAGTGCTTGTTCCGCCCGCGGTTCCAAAGAAACGCCGTCAGCACCATTAGGAACGTGTAAGGCGTCTCCAGGAGCCCCAGACGGCTGTACATGACCGCGTAGAAGCTTGTCCCCAGGAAGAGCGCCGAATACAGGCCCGCTTCCCGGCTCCACGCCTCGGACGCAAACCGATAGATCAGAAAGACGGAAGCCGACCCCAGTACAATCGGAATCAGCCGCTCCTGGAGAAACCCAACGCCAAGCAGATGAAAAACGAGGACCTGGACGAAATGGAGAAGCGGACTGTAGTAGTAGCTGTTGAACTCGTCCAGCCGCCACTGGCCGAACAGAACGGTGTTGCGGGCGTTGTGGACCAGCGCCCCTTCGTCGAAGAAGAGCCCACCGCTTCCGCTCAAATGCGCCGGAGGGTCGGCATAGGGGAAAAGAACGCGAAGGAGAACGGAAACCAGAAGGACCGCGCCGATGCCTATACCGTGGAGCAAGCTAAGCGCCTTTCCCGCATTCGCTCCCCACTTCGGCGACGGCATCTTCCGTCTTCTCGGTTCTTGCCGGAGAGGGTCTGAAGATGAGGTTCCCGAGGATCGTCTGATACGCCTCGCAGGGAGTCCAACACTGAGCGCAGTGTCCTTTCTCGATGTTCTCCCGGACCCTCACAACGTGCGGCAGATTCCAAATGCGCCGGAGGTCGTAGTCGTGGTCCCGCAGATTGGCGAGAGGAAGATTGTCCATGCTGCACGGGTACACAACACCGGTCGGATCGATGAAGCACGAGGCGGACAAGGCTTTGCAGGGCATGGGCGTCCTTCCAGTCGCGAGGAACCCTCCGATCCGTGATTGATAGACCCGCTCCACGAAGGCAACCGGATGCAGACGGCGCCGCCGGTGCGCCCGGTACCAGTGGAGCGATTCCTCTATGTCCCGCTGGGACAAACTGGCCATCCCCGTGTTCTCATAATAGTGCTCGGACTGGTGCGCGACATTGACGTGAAGCTCATCCGCGGTAATGTTCGGAATCCGGCCGCGGACAGCCTCCAGCGTCTCTTGAATCTTGTCGAAGTTCCTGGGAGTCAATGTCATGCCGAGGTATGCCTCGAACCGGCCAGATCTCATTTCGCGCAGCCGCGCAAACGTCCGAACCGATTTCTCCCAACTTCCCTTCACCCCCCGCAGGTGCTCGTGGACCGCCTCGTCTCCGTCCAGACTTACGGTGACGATCAGTTTCTTCGGGTGTCTCGCCAGGATCTGTTCCACCCCGTCCACGATCAGGTCGGTCATGACCCCGTTTGTCGGGAAATCCAGGACGTACAGCGCTTTGCATCGGTCCATGATGACGTCGACGATGCGTGTGAAGTCCCCCCGAAGGAAGACCTCGCCACCGCTCAGGTTGATCCAGGAGAAATCGGCGTTCCGGCTGAAGAAGCGGTCGTATTCCTCAAGAGACAACTCATCCCGCGCTTCCCGCTGCCAGATATTGCACATCTGGCAGCGCAGGTTGCACCGGTACGTCAAGATCAGCGTAAGCTTATAGGGAAAGGCAAGCCGCCGGACGTTCGACGCCAGGATCGCCGTTGCCAGCTTAAGCGTTTTGCGCACCAGCGTACTCCGTGTTCTTCCCCCGGTCGGGTGTCTGCGCGAACATGCGCACCACCTCCCGCATGACCTCGTCGACCGTGATGCGCTTCATGCAAACCGGGTCGTTGCAGTTGCTGCTCTTCGCGTTGAAGTTCGTGATGCACGGACTGCACGGAAGAGCCTTGTAAAAAACGTGGCAGGGACCCAACCGGGGCCCATACAAAACCGGCGTATTGGGTCCGTAGAAACCCATGCAAGGAGTTCCCATCGCAGCCGCCAGGTGAATCGGGGCCGTATCGTTCGAGAGAAAGATCGCGCAACGCCTCATCAGGGCCGCAAGCTGGGAAAGCGTCAGGGTTCCGCTCGCGTCAACGGCTGATCCAGCGGGCATGCGGCCCAGCGCATCCGCGATCAGCCCCCGTTCTGCGGGCGTCCCCGTGAAAACGATCCGGGCGCCGTACTCCCGATGGAGCCTCGCTCCCACCTCCGCGAACCGATCGATCGGCCACCTCCGTTGGGGAAAGTTCTCTCCGGACCCGGGATGAATCCCCACGATCGGATCTCCCTCCCCCACTCCGCAATCCGCCAGAAACTGTTGCACTCGCTCATCATCCCCCGGAGCGAGATGCATCGGAACGGCGGCCGCGTCCCGGCAATCCACGCCGATCATCCGCGCCACGTCATTGAAAGTATGGTACGAGTGCTGGTGGTCGTTGTATGGAATCCGGTGCGTATAGACGAACCCCCGGCCCTGGCCCGCCGTATCCAGGCCGGCTCTCCTGCGGCCGCCGCTCAACCACGCCAGAAGCGCGGTCGTCCTCGAGAATTGGTCGAAATCCAGGACCCAGTCGAAGGACAGCCCCCGAATCCGGCGAATCGTCCGCACCGAGCTCGCGAAGAACCGCAACACCCCGGACACGTCGAGGTAGACGGCCTCGTCAACGTCCGGATTCCTGTCGAGAGCCCCCCGGTTGGGGGAAAGCGTCAGGAACACGATCCGGGCACTTGGATACCTCTCGCGGATGCCGCGGACTACCGGCTGAAGGATGATCAGGTTCCCAATTCCCCACGACTTGATGAGGAGGATTCGTTCGATCTCGCGCTCGTCCCCGGACCAGACGATCCTGGACCACAGCCGGCCCGCGGTCCCAAGGAGGAAGCAGAGCGGAATCCCGACGAAGTAGTCGAGCTTCTTCATGAACCACAGCCGGATCATTCCGTTAGACTGCGCTCCTCAGCAGGGCCGTTCCTGCATGCATCCACCCCGCGCTCATCGCGATGACTAGATCGCCACTTTCCGCGAGAGGCTAAGCTCGTCCGATCCTCGGCCCGTTGCCCTCCTCTTCGCGCCGATGCCGACCAACCCGCCCGCCTTGAATCTGATGAGAGTGAGGAAGAGAATGAAATATCGCCAGACGTCTCCGAAGGACCGGATGCTTCCCAATACTTTCGGAATCTTCCGCGTCCATCGGATCGACTTCTTGGCGACCGAAAAGCGGACCATGATCTCGCACAGTTGTCCCCATGTCAACCGGTCCAAATAGAGCGGCGCGTGCCCCTGCGCGGCCGGAAGGACGATGGCCCGGCGGTCGTTCTCGATCGACCAGGAGAAATCCTTCGGGATATTACCCTCCGCCCGCGCGCGCTCCTCCAGCGGGGTCCCCGGGTAGACGTGGAGGATCGCGACGCTCGTTTCGCACTTACCCTCCAGATCCTCGATGATCGACATCGTCTCCCTGGCCTCGTTCCAAGTTTCCGTAGGGTGGCTGAAGATGAAGAAGGGATTGGCGTTGACGCCGAACTCTCCGCACCATTCGATCACGTCGTAGGCCTGGCCCAGCGTGGCTTTCTTTGTGATTATGTCGCGGCAGATTCGCTCCGATCCGGACTCGATCCCGAATCCGACGTGGTAGAGCCCCGCCTCCACCATCTTGGCAAACAGAGACTTGTTCAGAATATCAACGCGGACCTCGCAAAACCACTTGATTCCAAGCCGCCGCTCGATGATGAGATCGCAGATGGCGGCGGTCCGCGCCCGGCTGAAGTTGAACGTGTCGTCGTAGAACCAGATGACGCGGCTCCCATACCGGTCCGCGAGGTGTTCGACCTCCGCCACGACCTTCTCCGGGCTGAGAGACCGGACTTTCGTTCCCCAGTTCGACGGTGTCGCGCAGAACTTGCACGTAAACGGGCACCCGCGGCTCGTCATCATGTTTCCGGCTGGAAGGAGACCGTGCCCCGGAACTTCCATGCTAAAATTGTACCGCCCCCATGGCTCCAGGTGCCGGGCGGGAAGGGGAAGGCTGTTCAGGTCGGCGATGAGGGGGCGCGGGGAGTTCTCCTGAATCGTTCCATCCGGCCGCCGGAAGGAAAGGCCGGCGACCCGGCCGAGATCGCCCACCGCTCCGAGACAGCGGACGAGATCCCGCATCGTCTCCTCCCCCTCCCCCGAGATCACGGCATCCACCGCCGGAACGTGCGCCAAGGTATCGCGCGCCGTGTTCTTGAGATGAGGTCCGCCAAGGACGGTCAGGGCCGGCGGAAACGCCGCCTTGGCGGTTTCCGCCACCCTGAAGCTCAGGAACCTGTTCTCCGTCGTCGTGGTGATTCCTACCACGTCGGGGCGGTCCGTTTCGATCTTCCGGGCCAGCTCTTGCCACGAAAGGTCCAGGACGTGAGAGGGAACGATCTCTACATCAATGCCGTCCGTCTCCAGAACGGCCGCGATATACTGAATCCCCAGAGCGGGCATCATCGATCCGCCCGACCAACGCTCCGCGAAGTACCCCCCGGGGGGAACAATAAGCATGACCCTCGGAATCTTCACGGAACGCTCCTAGGCAATCAAATAGAAAGACCCCGAGTTGGCAGATACCTCGGGGTCTCTCCTGCCCAGACTGCTGGGCCTAATCAGAATAGAGCCACGATCAGGTTGGCGCAACCGCTGTCACGAATAACCGAGTTGATCCTCTTCGGCTCTACAGTGCGCTTCCCGGACAGCCTTTTGGCCGGCACGATGCGACATTCCTTCCGTCGCAGACAGCCGTTGCCACCGGGTTGCACGCGGAATCTCTGCACCGATCGCACGGAACCCCCGGATTGCAGGCGTCGTCCAACCCGACGGTGCAGTCCCAACCCCTCTCCCCTTTCTTGCCGCCGCCACCCCCGCTCGTACCGGGCTTCGAGAGGCCAATTCTGTTCCGCATGACTCCGCCGGATGACGCCGTGAACTGTTCCGCAGCCGTATCGTATCCCGATTTGCTCACCGCGATGGTGTGGGTTCCCGGATCAACGACTACCTCGTAGTACCCGTTGCTGTTTGTCGTCGTTGTCACGGGGTCGCTGGTCACGGTCACCGTCGCACCCGCGATCCCCGCCGAGGGAGACCCCTCATAGACGGTTCCATACAGAACGAACTTCCCGGCAACCGCTGGCGGAGCCGATGCGTCGGACGTATTGCTGCTCGTGGCTGTTGTGCCCGTGGGGCTGTTGCTTTCTTGCACATCCACTTTCCCGCAACCTTCAACCAGTACCAGCAGAATCAACGCCAGAAGAACCAGCGTTTTCCCCAAAACGCCTTCCCGTAATCCTTTGGTGCCGGAAGCCATATCCCTACCCCCCAAATGTGGGCCGAATTTTCGTAATGGATATTCGCATCACGACGGGCCAGAAGTCAATAAATTTCTTGGCATTTTTGCCCCTCCGGTTATTCCATCCATCAGCGGTCGCGTCGGCTCCTCGGCCACACGCTCCAATCCAACCCCGAACATCTCAGGCGGGTTCGGATCTGGCACGGTCCTCCAAACCGGGCACCCTGACCGGAAACGGGTTCAAGGCAAAGACCCCGCCTATCGAGTCAAACACAGAAAGTCCTGTTGACCCAACCAGCGTTTGCATGCTATAAGGACAACCCTTTTCGATTAGCATCCTCGTCCACGACTTGCAAACAATTGGAGGATCTCTATCATGCACCACGCTTCCCGCACTCTTGCGTCCCTTGCGCTGGCATCCCTCGTCGCTCTCTTTGGCTGCAATAAATCCGAGAACAGTCCGACATCGGACACAGCGTCTGACAGTTCAAGTTCCACAACAACGGGAGCAACCTACACGAGCGTCGAGAACTGCAAAGGAACGGAGTTCGACACGAGTGTCGGCGGCACGGAGCTTTACGACACCCATGTTTTCGCCTACAACGGACCCTACATTCGCCTCAAGCTCACGGGCATCGGCGGCACGCCTCGAATTCAAATCCTTAACGCCGATTTCACATCCACGAAGCTTTCCTCGGCCCAAGTCGAAGAGGAACTGAAAACGAGGCTCGTGTGGGAAAAACGAGTGAGCAGCAGCGGGGACATCTACCCGAAGGGCGTCGCACCCGGAACGTACTACATCAACCTCTACGAGGGAGCCGGGGCCGTTTTCATTTACGACTGCTCTGGTCCGGCAACCTAGGCGCCAAAACTTCCGACAAGCCCGGACAGGCAGCGAACACTGCCGGCCCGTCCGGGCTTGCATTTCCAGCGGCTAGGCGCCTGCCTCTCTCCCCTTCACCGCCGCGATCATCAGAGCGTAGCCGCTCGTGAAGGCGAGAAGGGAATCGAGTCGGGATATCCCCCAAAGAACCGGGTAAACGAACGAATAGATCTTCATCATCCCGCCTATCGCCTTGAAATCCGCCTCCGACCCGGGCGAGATCCCACCGTCGCGCGGCCGGGAGGATTCCTGTCGTCGGGCTTTCCGCGCGTAGTAAGCGTTCATCGCCATCTCCAGGACCTCGGTGAAAAACCGCGAATACGTGGACTCGTGGGATACGACGAATCCCAGGGCTCGGAGCCGTCCGGCGAGATCAAAGAGTGTATAACCCTCTCGAACGTGACCGTAGTCCTCCAGGGTCAGGCCCGCCAAGCGCCTGAGCCGGTTCGCCAGGTACATCTTCCCCGTCCCTGGAGTCGAAAGAACCAAGGTCCCTCCCGGCTTCAGGATCCGCCGGAACTCCTGAAGGCAGAGATCGTCCTCTTGAACGTGCTCCAGGAAGTCGAGGGAGACGATCATGTCCATTGATTGATCGGCAAAGGGGAACGTCCGGTAATCCAAACGGCAGACACTCGGACCGACGAGCGCCTTTGCGGCCTCAAGGTTTGGAAAATCGAGGTCGGCGCTGACCCACGTTCCTCCCCGGGCCTTGAGAAGGTAGCTGAACGTCCCCTTCGCGCATCCGAGATCGAGGCACCGGATTTGCCCGTTCAGGCCTGATGGCAACAGCCCTTCCAGGATCCCCCACTTGATCCTTTTCTTGAGCGACTTTCTGAACAGTTGGATCTGCCACGGAACGTTTTCCTGACTCACGATCACACCCTCTTCGACGGGCAGGGTTCCTGCCCGGGCAGCGTCCCTCTCAGGGATCATAAGCGTTGAGAGCTTCAACCGCATCGATGTCCGCCCCGGCCGTAAAGTAGCACTCGCAATTGTCTCCAGGACGTGTGCAGTTGTAGTCGTAGTCCTTGTCCACGATCCGGACGTACCTTACCGAAGCGATACCGGCCCCCGACAGGTCGAAATCGCACGACTCGGGGCAGTACTTGATCCCCAGGCTCTTCCACGGCCCCTCCGGCGAGAGAGCGGCGAAAGCCTCGATCGGTTCATCCCCCACGGCCTGATAGATTCTCAGATCGGCCCCCGGTCCGTCCCGAACTTCGGTCCCCATCTCGACGACGATCTCGCCTCCGTATCCGAGAGACAGGAATCCGGTGTAGTAGTCGGGGTTAGATTTGGGATCCGTGCTCGGCGAGACGGCCGGAACTCGCCGATTGACGGTGTACCACGGCGGCCCGACGATTTCCTGGATATCGGTTTCGACATTGACCCCCGCGCATCCCAGCTTGGCCGAAACCGCGCGCCGGGCAAACCGATCCCCTTCCGCCGGCGTATCGACGGGAGACGAGCGGGAGCACGCCGGGCCCGCGATGCCGACGAGCCCGACAAGAACCACCGAAACGAGTCTTCCGGATGCTTCTCCGCGTATCACGTTCGCGCCCCCTCCAGTCCGGCGCTCCGTCGATGAAACACGTACACGACGCCGCCCGCCGCCCCCCAGCCGAGTTGGATCGCATAGTCCACCCATGCGAGCGCCACAACCTCCGGCGCTCCAACTCCAAGGGGAACGAGAAGGGCGAGTAGCCCGTTTTCACGGAGGCCGATCCCGTTGATCGAAACCGGAATCAGCAGGACGAGCGCCAAAGCCGGAACGACGAGGAAGAAGCTCTCTATCGGGAGGTCGATCTCGAGAGCCCTGGCCAGAACGCCCCAGCACAGAATCACGTTCACTTGCAACAGGATAGTTGCCAACATAGCACGGCCGATGACCCGGCCCTGTCCCCGATAGGTCCGAAGGGCTTCGACGAAGCGTCGGAGCATATCGCCAATGCGGCCGATACCTTCCGATTTCCGTTCCCCTCGTTCCCCGATGGGAAGCCGGGTTGCGCCCCAGAACGCCGCGAGAGATCCGAACGCGAGGATCAAGAACGGAATCCGCAGGACTTCCGAAACGGCGTTCTCCGTTGCCAGAGCCGCGACGCTTCCGACGACCAGGAGGGTGATCAGGCCGATCGACCGCTCGACGAAGACCACTCCAACGGCCGAAATGCGCTCGCCCTTGTCGGAAGGCGTCTGGTAGGCGCGAAGAGCGTCGCCCCCGATCGTCGAGGGCAGAAACTGGTTGAAGAAGAGACCGCTCAGAAGCGATCGGACCAGATAGCCGTATCCATACCCCTGGTGAAAAACGGACAGGAGAGACCTCCACCGGTGGGCGCTCAGGCCGAGGCCTACGACATGGAGACCGATCGCCGCCGCGATCCATTCCGGATGCGCGCGACACGCCGCCTCCCGGACCGAGGCGAGATCGACGCGCGAAAAGAGGTATAAGATCAGCGCCCCGCTGACGGCCGCTTTGAGCGCCAGGGCCAGCCCCCGGCTCACGGGCCCGGTTCCTCCTCGCGCATCCGGATGATCCGCGCGGGAACCCCTGCCGCAATCGCGAAGTCCGGGACGGACTCCCGCACAACCGCCCCGGCGCCGATCACCGCGCCCCGTCCAATTGTGACGCCGTCCAGCACGGTAACTCCCGCCCCCAGCCAGGCTTCCTCTCCGATCGCAACGCCCCCCTTAAGGTAAGATTCCTGTTCGGAGATAGGAAGATCCATCCGGTCGAACCTGTGGTTCCCGCCGGCCAGAATATAGCAATACGCGGACACCAGCGCCCCCGCGCCGATTTCCACCCGGCTCTCCGAATGGATCAGGCAGTTGATTCCGATTTTCGCCGAAGGACCGATCCGGACATCTCCCTCCTTACAGCTGACAATCGAGTTCCGGCTCACAAGAACGTTGTCTTCAAGAACGATACCGTGGTTTTCCGAACCTTTCGCGTCGAGAACCACGTTGTCATCCAGCACGACGTTCGAACCCAGTGCAATCTTTTTTGGATGTCGCAGGGTCAAGTTCCGGCCGAAGATCGTCCCCCGCCCCTGGGAGCCGAGGAGCGGGCGATAGCAGACCCTGCGGGCCGCGAATCCTGCCGCCCCTGGAAGTCCCCCCGCCAGCGTGAGGATCTCGTAAAGAAACAGGAAACCGAGTCCCCGCTCTCCGACGACGAACCTCCGGTATTTCTCCACCATTCCGCCCGCCCGGCCTTCGTCCTCGGCGACAAGGTTGTGGAAAGCCTCCGCTCGGCTCTTAGGATAATCGGGATGTTTCTGGGTCATAGGCCAAAAAAGGAACTGTCCGTGATCAGCCACTGACCATCCTTCTTCCTGTAGTCCAATCGCCATCTCCCCTTGCCGGAACTGCCGAACGTCGACCGGCCGTACTCCCGGACCTGAAACTCGCTCACAATCTCCAGCCGGCCGAAGTCTCCATCGATCCTTCGGTAGGAATCTTCGTAAAGAAGAACGCGTATCTCCTCGAAATCAGCGTAATCGGCCTGGAGCTCATCATATTCCTCGAAGTATCCGCCGCTCGTCTTGTCCCAGTACGAAAAAGCAAGGCTCTTCTGCCGAATCTCCTCGGCGAAAGCATAAAACTCCTCGCGCAGGATCTCCTCATCGGTCTTGACAACCTCGGGTTCCGCCGGGTTGGATCCACCGCACCCGGCCAGCGCACCCCAGAGCAGAATCGCCGAAACAATCCGACCCGATCCCAGAAACCTGATCATGCCTCCTCCACGATCTTGAGCCCGCGGCTCCTCCCGGTCCCAAACCCCCGACGTCTCCGCCCGTATCCCAGGATCTGGTCGGTCAGGAACCGCCGCAGGTTGGGAGTCGGAACGCCCGCGAACGTCGGACGGTAGATTACGTCGCAAGCAGAACACGCCGAGTAGTGTTCCACACGCCGTGCCAGCATGTCTTCCCTCAGCCGACGGAGCGCGTCCCCGCGCCAGATCTCCATGAGCGACGCATCCCGGACGTTCCCCAGGGGATATGCCCCGAAGAAGTCCTGCGGACAAGTCACGGCCGTGCCGTCCCAGAAGATCACCAGAGCGAACCACGGAAACGTGCACGGAACGAAGCGCCGTTTCGAGGGTACCTTGCTCGCGTCGTAGCTCCCGGCCCAGTTGTGGGGGGCCTTGATCCTGAGCTCGTCGAGCGGCAGATCCCGGAAACGCTCGACGAACAGCCTCCGCGCGTCCGGATCGACGTTCCCCATCGACGGAAAATCGATGACCTCGATGACGGTGTACGGCTTCCGGCTTCCCAGCGATTTCTTGACCCGCAGGAACTCCACGATGTTTCCGAGCGTCTTCTCGAACGAACCCCGGACCCGGATTCTCTCGTACGCCTCCTTCTCGAACCCGTCGAACGAGAAGGAAAGGTAATCGAGGCCCGAACGGACGACCGCCTCCGCCTTCTCGGCGTCGATCGCAGCCCCGTTGGTGTGCAGTTTCGTCCGAATCCCTTTCCGAGCGGCATACGCAAGCAGGGGAGCAAACTCCGGATGGAGGGTCGACTCCCCCCGGTGATGAACAGCCATGTCGTACGCAAAAGCGGACGCCTCGTCCACGATCTTTCGAAACAGATCGGGCTCCATCATTCCGGGCTTCGGGGCCGACGGAAGGCTCGTCGGGCACATGACGCACTTGAGATTGCAGGCGTTCGTCATCTCGACCCAGAGCCGGACCGGGGAATAGGGAACTCGCGCGCTCCGGACGACGGCGTACCGCCAGTACATTCGCGCGAGATGGAGAAGATGTCCGGGCGTTCCCATTATGCAATCCTACGCGAGGTCCCCCGCGGCGCGGTACCAGGCCACCGTCCGCGGGATCCCCTCCCCCAGCGGGACCCGCGCCGTGAAGCCGATCAGCCGCGCGGCCTTGGACACATCGTACGCGCGGGGCTTGAAGAAGAAATCCACCTTCGCTCTCGTAAGGGGCGCTTCCGATCCAAAAATCCGAAATGCGTCCTCCAGCAAACCGGCGGCGAACCGCAGGGGTTGGCGGGGAACATGGATACGGCGGAGGCGGACCCCCAGGGAGTCGGCAATGACCTCGCAAAGCTCACGAATAGGCACGATCTGTGCGCCTCCCAGCGTCAGGATCTCTCCCGCCTTCAGGCCGGCCGTCAGGCATCGGCCCATCCCTTCAACCAAGTCCTCGACGAAGATCGGATGCTCGATGGTCCTTCCGTCGCCCACGAAAAAGAAATACCTCTTCTGAATCGCCCGCATCAGTTTGAGCGTCCGGCGGTCGCCCGGGCCGTAGACCCAGGTCGGGCGGACGATGACGACCGGATCCCCCTCCGCCGCGAAGCGCCTGGCGATCTCCTCGCCTTGCTGTTTCGACAACTCGTAAATGTCCTCCGGATGGTATGGCGCATCCTCGCCAGCCGGCGGACCCTGGATCGACCCCAGAACGCCCACACTGCTCACATGGACGAACCGACGGACGCCCGCCCGCCGCGCCGCGCTCAGGACGTTTTCCGTCCCGCGGGCATTGACTTCCAGAAAGCGGCCGCGGTCCACCGGCGCGGCTCCCAGCAGACTGGCGAGGTGAAAGACCCCCTGGACCCCCTCCATTGCGCGAAGAACCGACTCTCGGTCGCCGACATCGCCTGGAACGATCTCGACACCCGCGTCGCCCCGCCCCATCGCCGCGGACCGCCTGGACAGGACTCGAACGGAATACCCGTTCTCCGTCAGCCGACGGCAAAGATGCCGGCCGATGAATCCGGTCCCGCCCGTGACAAGAATTCCATCCGGCGGCCGCAACGCTTCGCTCGGCATCAAGTATACGCTTCCGCGACCCTGTTCCGATAAACCGCGTACGAATAACGCTCCCGGGCGAGACAGGCCGCCCTTGTTCCGAGCGAGAGACGCTTCTCCGCGTTCTCGACGACGTCGAGGATGGCGCGAGCCAATCCTTCCCGGGTCGGCGCGGCCATCACCGCCACGGTCTCGTCCAACACCTGTCGATGAGTCTCCAGGTCCGTCGCGACGATCGCCTTGCCGGCCCACAGGTACGAGTAGATCTTGAGTGGCGTGTTCGTGCCCGTCGTCCGCGGAGACAGAAGAACATCCGCGAGGGCCAGGTACAACGGCATCTCCTCGGGAGGCCGCTTCCCGACGATCCGAATGTTTTCCCCCACGCCCGCCCGGTCGGCCATGGACCGGTAACGGGCCTGCTGGTCCGGATCTCCCCCGACCAGAACGAACACGACGTCCGGCCGCCGGCCGACGATCCAGGGGATCCCTTCGATCAAAAGGTCGAGCCCTTGATTCACCTCGAACGTTCCTGTGTAGACAGCCGCCAGCTTTCCGTCGAGGCCGAGAGACTCCTTCAGGCGGCCCACGTCTTCCATTGACGGTTGGCGTTCCGCCGCCACGGGTTGGTTCTCAATGAGGAGCACCCTCTTGTCCGGCGAGAGAGCGTTGACACACCTGACGAGCTCCGGGCAGACGGCGATAACCACGTCGGACCGCCTTACGACCCAGCGTTCGAACCACCGCATCAGGGAAATCACAGGCTCCAACCGCGTCCATCCGTAGTTCCTGAGCTGTTCGGGAAGGCTCGAGTGCATGTCGTACACATGACGATAGGAAAAAAACCGCCGGAGAAGGGCCCCGATGCCGCCCGCCTCTTCGTGCGTGTGGACCACGTCGTATCGGCTCTTCATCAGGCGTCGAAGCGTGGTCGCCAAAACGAGGATGTCGAGGGGAAACTTGATCCAGGACGGCCCGATGGGGATGGATCTTAGGAACGGAAGATTCGCGGTCCGGTAGATCCGAAGACCCGGAATCTGCACATCCTCTCCCAAGGGGTAAGTGACAAGGTCAACCTCGTGACCGAGATCTGTCAGCGCCCGAACCCGGGCGAGAACGCTGAACGGCGTCCCCCGTGGCTGGAAAAAGGGCTGAGGCGCGATCATCAGAATCCTCACCGATCGCTCTCCTCGGCTTGCCGCCCGCAGAGGATCGTTGCCGGAGCGCCGAACCGTCGGGCGAGACCCAGCCGGGTCATGATACCCTCCACCCCCTCGGAGAGCCGACGGCTCCCGATCAGCCGGTGCACAGCGAGTGGAACGACGAATTCCCGGTGAACTTCCAGCACGCGGAATC
The DNA here is from genome assembly GCA_919903025.1 of Nitrospiria bacterium. Taxonomy (GTDB): domain Bacteria; phylum Nitrospirota; class RBG-16-64-22; order RBG-16-64-22; family RBG-16-64-22; genus RBG-16-64-22. The sequence goes on from CAKKSE010000024.1 coordinate 29,494, forward strand.
CTTCTGCGCCGAGTTCTTCGGTAAGTCTCGAAAGGCGGAAAGTCCTGTAGGCCTGAACGTCCCTCAAACCAAGCCGTTCCATCGCGCGGCGAAAAGGAGGCGCCAGGGCGGCCAGGCTCGCACTCGGCGGAACATCCAGAATCACGCGCCGCCGGGCCACGCGGCAGATCTCGCCGAGGGCCTTCCTCCAGTCGGGCACGTGCATAAGCACGCGGAAGCAGACGACCGTATCGAACGAACGGGCGGAAAAAGGGAGGGCCTGCGCATCGGCGGTCTCGAACGACATGGCGAAACCAAGCGAGGCGGCTTTCTCCCTCGCGACATCCATCATGGCCGGCGAAGCGTCCGACGCCGTGACCATCCCACCCTCGCGCGCAAGCGCGAGGGAGGCGCGGCCCGTGCCCGCCCCCACATCGAGAAACGTCTTCCCCGCAATCTCCGTCCCCAGCATCCGCAAGAGAACGGTCTCCTGGCGCTCGGCGACCATAACGCCGATGGGACCCCCAAAGCGGTCCGTATCGAATCCCTGCGCCACGTCCGGCCTCGCGTACAGGGAGTAACTGTAATGGGCCCGTGTCGAGGCCTTCACACCCAGCCTCCCAGCTTCGCGCGGGACACACCCTTCAGTCGCCCGCTCTTCCAGAGCCATACAGCTCCGATCAACGGGAGAAAGATGCCCGCTTCCAGCCCGAATTCGACAAGGTTGTGGGGATCCCAAAGATCCGCCAAGGATCCCTTCTTGACGCCAGGGAAGAGGCTTACGGGTGAAAGAAACCGTTCGCTGGAAAAGGGCCAGAGGAGCATGACGCCGATCGGGGGAAAGGTATCGTCGCCGAGGCTGTCGAGCAGGACATGGGCGTACGTCAAGGCGGCAAAAAAAGGCCACCCGAGGGAAAGGGGGATTCCGCGCTTTCTGAAAAAGAAACCGAAGGCTAGCCCCGCCGTGGCGGCGAACCCGATCGAGTGGGTGATCCCCTGGTGAAACGGGGAGACCGCCTCGAGGCCCACTACGACGGCCGGCAGAAGATCGAGGTCCGGCAAGTTCCCCGCGATCAATGCGGCGATCCAGAACACAGGCTCATTCTTGGAGTGGATTTTCCGGCCTGCGATCGACGCCAGTAACCAGCTCGCCAGCGTATGACCAATCGGTGACGGCATTTCTCCCCTACACCCTTATTCCGGAACCAGCAAGTAATACGACCCCGTCACGACGAGCTCTCGCAGACCTGGCAGGCGCCCAAGCAGACCCGCGCGGACAACCGGAAGGCCGTGTTTGAACCCCAGGGAAGGCCGAATCACGTAGTGCTCGCGTTCCCGGACCTTCCAGCCGCTCTCTCGAACTTCCCTCTCAAACCGGCTGATCGTCATCCGATTGAGCGAGCGAACCTCGGCCCGATACTCGGGAATATCGGGAAGCCAGCGCTCGTACAGCCGGCCCGGAAGAATCTGAACCCACGGGATGTACTTTGTCCGCGACTGCGGATGGTGCTGGTGCCCCCCGTAAGGAGAGTAGTACGGGGGAAACGAGACGAACATCCATCCGCTCCCGCGGATGCTTCCCCTGAGCCTGCTCAGCATGCCGCCGGAGTCCGCCACATGCTCCACAACGTCACGCAGAACTATTCCGTCGAAATCCCGATACCCATCCAGGCTTGAGCTGGCAGCCGCGTCCGCGCAGACATATTGGGCGGAAACTCCCGACTTTTCGGCAAAACGGCGGGCGGCCTCCACTCTCTCGGAGTCAATTTCAAGGCCCAAAACCCGTGCCCCGCGGGCCGCAAGGGCAACCGTCACGCCTCCCATCCCGCATCCTGCATCCAGGATGGCGGCTCCGCCGATCGCGATGCCCCAGCGCCCGAGCATCGGAACCACGGTCTCGCACGCAAGCGCCTGTTCGTACTCCGCGTAGGCTTCGGGCGACGATACCCTCCGCAAGCTCAGGCCGCGCCCGTTCGTGCCGCCCATCGTCACGACCCCGGCTTCTCACGCGGCACGATCTCCACGGAGTCCACCCAGAGCGACCCGGAACCAAGGTACTTGACGCGTAAATCTATTGGGGTTGTATCCCCGAGATCGAACGGGACATTCACATCCTGATAGCCCATTTTCTTCGTGAAATCGAGGGGATATACTACAGCCTCTCCGAGCAATTTTCTACCGAAATCTGTGGCCGCTTCCAAGACCGCGATCTTCCCCCCCCCGGATGATCCCTCCCACCTGAGCCGGAAGCGCGCGTTGTAGCGGCCCGCAGAAACGAGACGGTACGGTCCGTACATCACGTAGATCGGCGGGTTGAGCTCGGAGGCTGCATGGACGGCCCTACCGCCGCCGGCCTCCGCCTCGGAAACAACCCTCCCCGTCTGCCTAAAGAGATCCTCGGCCTCGAACCTCCACGGCCTGTCGGGAACATCCGCGAAACTCACGATGACAGCGTCGATCCGGATTTTTCCAGTCCCAGCGTAGTGTGTCCTGAACTCAAGCGGCGTAGGTCCATCCACGCGAACGCGGAGTTCGATCGGATCATACCCACTTCCATTCCCGCCGCCCTCGATGTCCCTTTGCGCAAGAATCCTTTTCCCCTGATCGGTAGAGACCTCCACCTTCCCGACCGGCCCCGGCTGTCCTCCCGCGCCTCCCCGGGCGAGGAAACGAACCCGATACTCTCCAGTTGGATAGACCTGTTCCGGTCCGAAAGTGAGAAACCCCGGCGGATCGCCGCTTTCGGCCTGCACCGCCCTGCCCCCTGATGCCTTCGGATCCTCGATGACTGTTCCAACCTTCCGGGGGAGGCGCTCGGCTTCGTACAGCTTCGCCACCGGCGAGGCCTCCTTGAATTCCTGCAGAATCGACGGCTTCTCGTCTTTAACGCGGTAGAGAGACGCGTTGCCATCCGAAGTCAGAAACTCGAGATACGGGGAGCGGGCAAGGCGCGCGTTCGTTAGGGACGGAGGAAACGGAGAGATTTTCTCCGGAAACGCCTCTTCGTGCATCACCACGAACCGGATGCCGTTCCTCCGCATGAACTCGTACTGCGGCTCCCGCACTTCCCCAAAGTCCATGGGGTACAAAGGCTTAAAAACCTTCTCTACGTATTCCCTCGACGTGGCCGGCGAGTAACCGTTCACCATCCGGTAGCGGTATCGGGTCACGTAGTATTGGTAGATCGACGACCAGGCCGTCACCCCGGGCCAGATCGGAAGCTCGAGAACAACGTCAGACGGGGTCATTTCCCTGGCCAGCCGGTCGTACACCGCACTGCGGTCCGGAAGCGCCGTAATCCCCATGGCGTTCCGGGGGGCATAATCCGCGACGATCAAGACCGCCGCCCCGACCGCCAGAACGCTTCTTGACCACCCCTTGGCAAGCCTGGCGCGGAGGATCTCCACTCCGAAGGCAACCAAGAACCCCAGGGCAAGTGACGCCAAAAGGATGTACCGGCCCGCAACACGCGGGTAATTGAAGAAGGGCAAGACCTTGAACAGTCCATGGTAGAGGGGAAACGCGTCCAGATGCGGACCCACGGCGAGCAGAACGGCCAGCGCGAACACGACCGCGAAAAAGAAGACGCGGCCGCGCCATTCCTCGTTTTCATGCTTCCGGCCCAGAAAAAGACCCAGGCAGGCAAGGAGCACAGCAACCGTGCCCACGTACACGAATCTTTCCGCGTTTTCGTGAGTGGACGCGAACAGGTCGCTCACACGGGGAGAGAAGAGCCTCACCTCGGCCATGCCCCGGCCGCCGCCCGCCACCGAAGGCCCGAATACCCACTTCTTGATGCCGATGAGAAAACCGAACGTCAGTCCGTAGAACAGGACTTGAAGGCCCAAAGGCCCCAATCGAGATGCTGCGTTCGCTTTCCAGTCCTCTCGAAGCCTAAGGGATCGGAAGAGATCCAAAACCGAAAAGACGAGAAGTCCCGCCGCACCCACCGCCGCCGCGATGCCGAGATTGCGTCCCCAGGCCGGCAGTCCGGCCCACTGTCCCACCGGATAGAGCGACAAGATGACCAGAGGAGCAATCGGGAGCGCCATACGCCGGACAAAGCGGGCTGGATCGGCCGACGTATGGGGAAGGAGTGCCCGGACCACGAGGCGCCAGGATCCCCAAATGAGAAGGCCTCCCAGGAAGGAGGCCAGAAACCAGTTCCCGATACTCACAGTCGCCATCATGGATCTGAGCCCGCCGAAAATCGTCATGGCCGCGCTCGCGCCTGCCGCAAAGACGACCGCGTCGGCCGCGCCGATCGGCGGCGGAAAGCGTTCATCCGCAGGGCGGACCGGGGCCAGCCATGCGGACAAAGGCCGAAGAAGGCGGAAGGGAAGGTAGATCCCCATGAGGAGCGTCAGGTAGTAGACAAGGTGGAACTCCATGGCTCCAGTCATGAAAAAAGTAACACCCGCCGCGAGACCGTAGGCCAGCCACCGCTCCCCACGGATGGATCGTTCGAACAGATAGAGGTAGAGCGGAATCAGAAAAAAAAGAAACCCGTTGGCGTGGCCGGCCAACTGAGCCACACGGTAAGGAAAAAGACCAACCACGAGACATCCAAGGAAAGCGGCCCACCGGTCCGCGGTGTCCAGCCGGAACAGCAGGTAGGCAGAAAGCCCGCTCAAGATAAACGAGAGTATGGTGAGCATATTGTACGCCGCCACGTCTCCCGCGATCGAAAGGACGGCGAACAAAACGGGAAGCAAGGAGATCTGAAAAAGAAACTCCCGATGGCCGCCGTACTGGAACTGATAGGGATCAATGAAGATAGACCGGCCGCTCAGGACGCTGTCCTTGAAAAGCCACAAGTGATAGAAGAGATGCAGGTGATCTCCCTGCTCCAGCGGAACCCGCTCGTACCCTTCGATGGGGTGATGAGTGTAGAGAATATCGGTGGAGAAGTGTCTGGCCAGGGGGTACGTGAAGGCGATCCCCGCGACGAGCATGATGGCCGCGACAACCGCGATTTCCCTGGCGCGAACCGTCTGTATCTTCATGGCTTCGGAGAGACAACCTCCAGAAACCCGATCTGGACCGCTCGATCACGGACTGGAAGTGTGGTCCTAGACACCTCCTCCCGAACACCGCCCCCTCGCGGATCCCAAATCCCGAGGTAGACCGCATGCCTTCCCATGGCCGCGCCTGGCGGAATGCGAACGATCCGATCGTATCGGACGACTTCTCCCTTCATCCAGGCTCCGGTCCCGACATCTTCACGGCGCGGTCTGTGATCGTCCTGAAACCCGCCGCCCGGCGACTCGAAGTGAACGAACACGTCCGCATCCCGCACGAGCGGCTCGATGCATTTCCAATAGTATGCAACCTTGACGTCCTCACCAGGCCGGGCGCTGGACGGGGAAACCGTCCACCCCAGAAACTGCAGCCGTCCGCCGAAAACAGCCTCTGCCATGCGCTGTGGACTGATCTCCTCCTTACGGCGAAGAAGGCGGTCCCGCGCCGCCGTAGAAACCCCCGAAAAACCGAGTCCCTCGATCCTGGAGATCGCCTCTCCGTGGTAAGGAATTAGATCAAGGAGTCTCAGATACTCCCCCACGGCCTCGCTCTTCTTCCCGGTTGCTTCGTACAAACGGGCAAGTTCCAGGAGCCAATCCGAGCCCCCCCCCAACGGAGGAGAGATCTCATTGAGGGCCGCCAATGCCTCGCCCAGGCGTCCTTGCCGGAAGAGAACGCGGCTTCGCTCGATCTGGACTTCAGCCAAGTAAGCCGCAATCGACGGGCCGAGTTGCGGCTCGATTTCGATTCCCTCGACCCAGACATGGGCAGGGCGAAGTACCTTCACACGGAACTCCAGCGGGCGGTCTGTGCGGTCGTTGAAGAAATCAAGTGAAACGCGTTGCGGTCCCCCCGACTCTTCGGCACTGACCTCTCGTTGGACCAGAACCCGCCCGTTGTAGACGTCGAGACGGAGGACCGGGTTGTCCGCCTCCCTCGCCGATCCGGAGGCTTTCGTGGTCTGAAGACGGAAAACGGCGCGATACGCCCCGCGAGGATAGTAGTCGTACGGCCCAAAGAGGAGAAACCCTGGTTTGTCCCGAACGGGGTCGAAACGGCGGACGGACCCGAGGACTTCACCGGACCCCTCCAAGCTGTGCAGGTCCGCCGCACGGTATCGGACGGTCCTCGTCGCCAGGAAGAGGTCCGGATCAACTCCCCAAGTCGACGCGAAGGCCGACTTCCATATTTCCGATCCATCTCCCGCCTGGACGATCCTCCGATAGGCCGCGCCCGCTTCTCCCGCCCACATCGGAACGGCGTCAAACAACCTCGCCGCCTTCTCCGACTCGCCAGCCCGGCTGTAGGCAACGGCGAGGAGCCATTTCGCTTCCGGATGCCTTCGCGCCCCGACTGCATCAAGAAATGGAATTGCGTCGCGGGCCAAACCGCCCTCAAGAAGACGAGACCCAATCTCGAACGCGTCAGCCGCCAGTTCGACCGAGACTTCCGCATGCGCGACAATCCGCACGCGGGAGACGAATCGCTCATACGGCTCCTTTGCCGGCTTCCGCAGAAACTCGGCCGACAAGAGATCGTCATCTCTGAGAGACCCCCAGACGGGAAGCGGCCGCCGGGGCCTCACGAGAAAGTGCCGAATTTCGCCCGATCGGAGGACAAGCCGGTCGCGGGCCAGCCCGGACTCGATTCGGACGGAGTTCGGGCGTTCGCCGTTCCGCAGGATGACCAGTACGGACTCGATCGGACCACGGGACACGAGCACCCTTTCGAACGGGCGATCCGGGCCTGCGTGCCCCCCCAGGCTCGATGTCTCGTAAATCGATCCGTCCAGGAACACGACGTCAGAAGCGTTTTGGGGACCGGCCGACGGCCTGGGAATCCATGGACCACGCCCCGGGACCGCTCCCTTGGAGTTCCGCAAAGCGTAGATCTGGATCTTCGGGTTCGTCCATCCAGTTGCCGGCAGGTCGAAGGTTTTGAGAAGAACAGCCTTGCTCTCAAGGTCCCGGTAGAACCGGGACTCCGGATGGTGTTCCGGAGCGAACAAATAGCGCATGTACCAGAAACTGCTCGTAACGTAATACTCAGCCCGCTTCCGGGCCTCGTCGAGCCCCACATCCGCGAGATTTTTTTCGATCCCGTAGAGTTCGCCGGTCACCGGCGGATTGTATCGATCGAACCCGATCGTCGCCCCGATCGGCAGGTTCCGCCGAATCCAGTCAGCGGCCACCTGCCTGTTGTCGCGTTGCCAGAAGAGATAGTCCATCAGGAGAGTCGGGCGGCCGAGCTCGAAAACGGCGACCATTAGGAGTATCCCATACGCCGCCCATCCGATCCTCCCCCGCCGGGCCAGCGTTCCCGCCCCCGCCCCCGCCGCCAGCGCCACGAATGGAAGGAGCGGCAGGGTATCGCGGATCCGGAAGTGCCGAACGGCCACGGCCACGATAACGAAATAAACGGGCACAAACGAAAGGATCGCCGAAAGACGCCGGTTTCTCGTCCAGAGGATCCAGACGACACCGATGGCTCCGGCGACAATCCCCGTCCACCCCAAGGCCGCCAGCGTGCTCTCGAACCCCGCCCTCCAGTTCTCCGGGTTCACGTAGGTCAGCTCGACCGTCTCCGCGCTCTCTCGCAGCGAACCCCGCATCAGGACGGAGGGAACCGTCAGCATGATCGGACCGAGCCGGCGCCACTCCAGAAAGAGGTAGGGCGATCCCGCGAACAGGCCCGCCGCCAATCCCGCGTGCAGAAAGAGGAGCCTCCGGTCCCAGAGAAACCGGCGGATCGGCAGACCCTCCCCGCGCGCCGCGGCCGCGTGCGCCGCCCACGCGACAACGTACAGAAAGACGGCGTTGTACTTCGTCTGCGTCGCGAGTCCGAGGAAGAATCCCATCAGGGCGTACGACCCGCCCGACCTCTTTTCCATTGCCGCGGCGGCCGCGAGCACGAACAGGGCCGACCAAAAAACCATGGTCGTGTCCGGCATGGCAAAGTGCGAATCGCGAACGTGGAGGGGACTGAGCGCCAGGAGGATGGCTGCGGCGGCCGCGCCCGCCCGGTCCATGAGTCTTCGGCCCAGTCGGTACACGATCACAACGGTGCCCGCGCCGGCAACGGCCGACGTCGCGCGAGCCAAAAGCAAATATGTTTCGTGGCCGAATACCGGCACGGTCGAGGGACGAACCGGTCCCAGAATCGCGCTCACCCCCCCGGCGATTCTCTCCGCCAGGAAAAAGACGAGTCCGAGGATGTACTGGAAAAAAGGCGGGTAGATCCCCTCCGGCCTCAGCGCGCCGCGGCTGAAGTCCGCGGCCATCATCATCGTGTAGGCCTCGTCCTGATGGTACCCTTCCGGGAGACCGAATCCGATCCCCCAGAGCCGCAGGATCAGCGCAACGGCGCCGACCGCCGCTATCTCCCAGACTCCGTCGGACGGCTTGCGTGAAAGTAAAATCGGAGGGGATTCCGCCATGTGTCAGGAGTTCGAGGACAAGCTGTCCGGCCGGTCTCCCGGGACGGCGGATTGGGCGCGGAACCGGCTCACTTCCTCGGAGAGAAGGGCAGACTCCTGCGCAAGGTCCTTGACCTGATCGGTCAGGCGGGAGATCTTGATCGAGAAGTGGAGGCTGATCAAGACAAGAAAGATGAGACCAAAGAGAAACAACGTGGTCGCCGGCCACACAACCCCGAGCAGCGACGTGAGCCTTTCGAGAAGCGGAAACCACAGCGCAAGAACAAGTATCCCGATCCCGGTCGCAAACCACAGCACGGAATACTCCTCGCGGAGTTTCCTCTTTCGAATCAGCTCGAGGATCGCAACGAGGATTCCCAGTCCGATCACCACAGCCAGGACTTGAACGCGAATATTCACGGCTTATTCCCTCCTCGGCCGGGGGGCCTCCCGCAGGAGCGTTACGAGTATGGAGAGGCTCACCTTGAAGACGTAGTATGCGGGCACGATCCCGTTGATGAACGAGCGGCCTCCCAGCCGCGGCCGCATCGAAACGGGAACCTCACGAACGCGAAATCCCGCCCGCTTCATCAGAACGCGCAGGTCGGCGTCCTGGAAGTCCGTCGGATAGTCCATCTCCGCGAAGAACTTGAAAACGGGTCGCTTGAGGGCTCGAAAGCAGGACGTCGAGTCCGTCACGCGCTGCCCGGTCAGGATCGTCGCCAGTCCGTTGAAGAACAACATCCCGATGCTCCGCATCCTCGTCGGACGGTAGCCGCGGTCCTCCAGAAACCTCGATCCAATCGCCGCGTCAACGCCCTCATCCCCGAGGACCTGAAGGAGCGCAGGAACATCCCGCGGATCGTGCTGACCGTCCGCGTCGATCTGGATGACGACGTCATATCCGCGGCGGACTGCGTACCGGAATCCCGTCTGGGCCGCGGCGCCGGCCCCCAAGTTGACGGGATGGGAAACAACCCCCGCCCCGGCGGCGCGGGCCGTCTCCGCGGTTCGATCCCTCGATCCGTCGTTGATGACAAGGCAATCCACGCCCCCCGCGTAGTCCGACATCTCCCGGAGAACGACCGGCAGGTTCGCCTCTTCGTTGTAGGCCGGGATAATGGCCAGGACTTTCATCGATCCCCCCCGCCCCTTCGGTCCGTCATTCGCGGATTCGAACCACCCGGCAGCGCAAGCAGATGTTTTCTTCCGTCCGGGAATTCATCAGCGGCAAGGCGGCCCGACGCCCCTGGTTCGTCAACCTCCTCGAGAAGACGAAGGATTCGTTGTTCCAGACATCGGAAAACCCGGCCCTCGGACCCATGACCCCGAAATAGCTTCGGATATCCTCGTTATAGTAGCAGCAGGGCGATACGCTTCCGTCCCAGTTGATCACCCCCGCCCGGTACAACCATGCGCATCGACGCGGCTTCTTTTTGTGCTTTTCCTGCCTTGTCCGGTAGTCGTACATGCTGTAGCGTTCGTCCGCCGGGAGCCATTTTTCGAACTGCTCGTCGCTCGATGGATCGATCCCGACCGCTGTAAACCGAAACACGTCGACCCCCCATTCGGCCGCGAGCCGCCGCGCCTCCGCCATCTCGCGCTCGTTGTGCCGCATCACGATGAACTGCCACTCGATGACGGGCCGGCGCCGATTGAGCTTCCTCCGCGCTTCGATCACGGCCCTGAGGTTCTCCGTTGCGCGCGCGAAATCGCCCCCCACGCGGTACACGGCGTACGTCTCCGGCGTCGTTCCGTCGATCGAGACCGTCAGGTGTTCCAGCCCGGACTCCACGATCCGTTCGGCGTCTCCAGGCTTGAGGACCGTCAGGTTGCTGGTCACCGAGACCCCGACCCCTTTCTCCGCCGCGTACGAGATCATACCGTAAATCCCCGGAAGGAGAAACGGCTCGCCCCATCCGTACAGGAGGACCTGAAAACAATACGGCCCCAGTTCATCGATGACTTGGCGAAACAGCCCCTCGTCCATCGCCCCCGACGGGTTGTCCCCCGCCGCCAGGCCGACCTTCCACATTCTGGTTCCGGATCCCGTGTGGCAGAGCGGACATCGCAGATTGCACTTGTTCGTCGGGTAGACCTTCAATACGTAAGGATAACCCCGAACCACCTCACGGCCGATCAACCGATCGAACTCGACGCGAATGAGATTGCCCAGCCTTCGAACGGTCAGATGACGGAGGAAGGCCCGCAAGAAATTGAGAAGCCTTCGCGACTCCCCGACGATCCCGAAACGAAACGCGAACCCCGATACTGCCATTTTTATTGACCGCCTTCCGAAGGCATGAACATTCGCTCAGTCGCGGAATGTAAGGGCCGTGAGCGGAATCCGGAACCGGCAAAACCATTCTCCGATGGTCGTCCATCCGGCCGCCCGCCGGTCCCAAACGTCCCTGCGGTCTCGGATCAGCATGGAGACCGCCACCCCAAGACCCGCGCCGTAGGCTCTCACGACAGCCGCGACGAGCCGCCAGGACGAAGAGGATTCAACGAACCGCGCTCCCGCCCCGCGGCCCAGGGCGATTCCCAGCATGTGGAAGAAATATCGAAGCAGCGTCGATGCGGGACTCGCGAGGAGAAGCGGCCATGGAAGGATCTTGCAGGCCAGCCAAAAGCGATTCCGTTCGACAAGGAAAACCTTACGAGCCGTGTAGGCTCCCGTCGTTCCCGAATAGTGATGATACACGACGCCGGCCGGGGAATAAAGGCATCTCCAGCCGCGAAGGCGGGCTCGCAGACCGAGATCGGCGTCCTCGCAGTAGGCAAAAAACCTTTCGTCGAACAGGCCGACGTCTTCCAGCATATGCCGGCTATAGAGAGCGGCGCACGCACTCGGGAACAGGACTTCTTCGGCGCGTTCGTACTGTCCGGCGTCCTCTTCGAGCCGCCCTCGACCCCGGGATGATCCGTCCAGGAATATCTGGTGTCCGACTGAGTCGATAAACCTGGAATCTTCCATGACGAGGATCTTCGAGGCGACCATTCCGACCCGCTGATCCGTCTCGGCCGTGGCGACAAGACCCTCGATCCACCCCGGATCGGTCCTCGTGTCGTTGTTGAGCGTGGCGACGAACCGGCCCTTCGTCGCGCGAATCCCCTGGTTGTTCGCGGCCGCGAACCCCGTGTTCTCCCGGTTGAAGATGACCCGGCGGCTCGGCCCTTCCCATTGCCGAAGGAACTCCACGGACCCGTCCGACGAGCCGTTGTCGACCACGACGACCTCGAAGTCTCCGTATCGCTGGCGATCGAGACTTTCAAGGCATGTGTCGAGAAACGCCAGACCGTTCCAGTTCACGACGATCACGGCGACCGCAGGGGGCCTCATCGATCCGCTTTCCCGCCTGCTTGCAATGGAACGGTCCCTTCCTTCCGCGCCATGAAGACAAGCTTGTTCTCCATCCCGAGAAGCTGCCCGGCCTTGAGTAAGGTCCATGACCCCCATTTGAGCAGGCGAGTTTCGAACGTCACCCGCCCCACGTACGTCGAATCCTGGCCGATTTCGAGAATCCCGAATCCTGCGTCCCGAAGAAGACGCGAGAGAGACCGGACGCTGAAGTAGAAAAGGTGATGAAGATTATACAGCGCCGAAACGGGCTTCCTCCACCCCAGACGGTAGGCAACGCCCGCCGCGCGGTCCAGCAGTCCCTCCTGGTTGGGAACCTCCAGGACCAGGATCCCGCCGTCGCGGAGCCGGTTCCGGATCTTCCGGACGGCCTCGACCGGATCCCGCAGATGTTCCAGGACGTCGAACATCGTCACGACATCATACACTTCTCCCTCTCCCGACCAGCTTTCAATGCTTGCTTCGATCACGTTCAAACCGAAAACATCGCGCGCGTACCGGGCCGCGGTCGGCGAAACCTCGATCCCCCGTCCCCGCCAGCCCTTTTTCCGGACCATGTCCAAGAACGCGCCGCCCCCGCATCCCACGTCCAGGAGGTCCGGCGAGCTTCCCACGCGCATGGCGATCCGGTCGAGCTTTCGCTCGAGCTGGCGCGCCTCGGCGCTCCCCTCGTACCCATCCCGGCACCGCCGGAAATACGACTCCCTTTCCCCCGCGGCATCATATCGCGCATAGAACTCGCGGATCGTTGCCTCGCCGGGAACAGGCGAAAACTGGACCAGGGAACAGTCCGGGCATCGCGCAATTCGATAGGAGTCCCCGAGCGGTTTTGCCGGCTCATACAAGGGCCGGACCTCGTCCGACCCGCAGAGGTAACACCGGGAACCTGCCTCGCTCACCACTAACCTCCGGACCTCTTCGCCCTGGACAGCATCACCTGGCTTATGGAAAAGGAGACCTCGGCATGCCGTTTGCAACTCTTTCCGCGCGGTTCTTTCCACTTTGGAGAAGACCCGCGATCATATTTGCAAATCTTGGAAGGAGGAACGAAAAATGGCATCCGTCGCGCCCATCAACCCGGCAGGCCCGATCCACTCTCCCGGCAATTGTTGCCCATCGACCCCCGCCTCCAGCTCTTCCGCGGGGTCTTTCCTCTCGGTCCTCACCGAGAAGGTCCGCCGCTTGGACTCGGGTTCAGCCGCCCAGCCCGAAGGGGGAACGCACCCGTCTCGGGAGATCCTGCACCTCGCCCATACGCTCCTCTCCCTTTACCGGATCTACGAAGAGACGCGAGCCGAGTTCCAGACACCGTCGGAGCCCGCATCCAGCGCCGCCCCCGTCGTCGCGAATCAGGCGCCGAAAACCTCCTCCAAACCGGTCGTTCGCGACCTCGACCGCTCGGATCCCCGCTTGGCCCGGATCTGGGGGGGTGAAGAGCTGGGAGACAACACCAGCAACGCCGGCCAGCTCTATGACACACATTCCTACAACGGGACGACTGTTCATGTCTTCAACGTCCGTGGTCCCGTTCGCGTGCAGTTTCTCCGCGAGGACTACTCCGGAACCAATCTGACGCTCCCGCAACTCGAATCCGAAGCGCGGCAAAGGAACCTGGTGATGTGGGAAACGACGGTCGATCGGGACTCAACCATCACCCTTCCGAGCCAGTACGGGAATGGATATATAAACCTCCTGGGAGGGAGCGCGGTCGCTTACGTGGTCTGACCCTTTCCGCGGTCAGGCCGCGGACTCCAGTTGTTCGAGCGTCTGTCTCGCGGTCTCTTTCCAGGAGAAGCCGGCGGCGTGGGCGCGGCCTCGCGCCCTCAATTCCCCTTGGAGGGCTGGGTCGCCGATTACCCGGCGGATCTGCGCAGCCATTTCCGCCGTGTCAAACGGATCAAAAAGAAGCCCGGCATCGCCCACGACCTCCGGCAGAGAGGCGGCCCTCGACGCGATCACGGGCGTTCCGCACGCCATCGCCTCCAGGACCGGAAGACCGAACCCCTCGAATGTGGAAGGATAGACCATCGCGTCGGCGCCGGCGTACAGAAGCGGAAGATCGCTTGTCGAAACCCATCCCAGGTTGCGAATCGACGAGCGGCGCGGGGACGCCTCGATGCGACCCGCAATCCGCTCGGCGGCAAACCCCTTGACCCCGACCAGGACAAGTTCGTAGGGGATATGTCCTTCGTCCGCCACGATCTCGAAAGCATCGATCAGGCGCTCGATGTTCTTGTGGGGATGAGACGTGGAGACACACAGGAGATACGGCCGCGACAATCCATGCCGCATTTTGGCCCCCTCGACTTCCTCCCGCGTGTAATGCGGATTGAAGACGGCGTCGGCCGCCAGCGGAGTCACGATGACCTTCGAAGCCTCGATCCCGTAGGTCTCAATGATGTCGCGGCGCGAATGCTCGGAGAGGGTCAGGACCTTCGCCGCGCGCCGCGCGGACAGTCCGACCATGAGGTTCCAGAAAATCAGGTGAGACCGGTAGAAGTGCTCGGGGTGCCGGACGTGCTGAAGGTCGTAGATTGTCACGACGGATGGGCACGGACAGACCAACGGCGACGTAAATCCCGGCGAAAGAAGGACGTCCAGCTTCTGCCGAAGCGCTTGGATCGGGAGGCATGTCTGTTCCCAGAGAATCCTCGCCGGCCGAAAAGTCGCCCGGATAGGACACAAGACTCGCACGAGGTTGTCCCCATCCGCGAACGTTTCATGATTCTCCCTGTTCGTAAACAGAACGTACGCGTGGTCCGGTCCGACCTCGCGCATGTTCGCCACCAGACTGCGAAGATACGTTTCGCTTCCCCCCACCCGCGAAGGAATGAGATACAAGCCGTTAATTCCGATTCGCATCAGATTCCGCCGAAACCGCTCCGCGGCGGTCCCGATTTCGCCGGAAAGCCAGTCCCACCCACGCCGCCGCGAACGCCACAGCTCCTCCGCTGATCCAAAGACCGGCCCGAAAGCTTGGCGGATCGTAACGGAACTCCACCACGTGGGCGCCGGCAGGCAGGTGGACGCCCCGGAAAGCGAGGTTCGTTTTCAGAATCTCCCCCGGCAGGCCGTCAACCGCCACCGTCCATCCGGGATACCATGCGTCACTTACAACCAGCAAGCCCTCCCGATCCAACGAAGCATCGATCCGGACAGACTCCGGCGCATACTCCGCGATCCGAACCCGCGCTTCCAGGCCCTTCTGACCGATCAGCCGCGGCCCCCGTGTCACAAGCGCCGTCCTTCCGGGATCGAAATCCAGGTCTCGAAGGCGGGCGGCGACCGCGGCGGAGTCCACCAGAACCTCCGTCTCGTGGACCACGAACGCGCGCGGCATGGCCGATCGGTTCCGATAGACGAACGAATCCCCGGACCGAACAAGAGAGACCTTCGGATGGTCCAAGGCCCGGCCGCTGATGATGTACTCGACGTTCAGAAAATCCGCCAGCCTTGACTCGTACCGAGAGAAGTAGAGCGTCCGGAAGTGCCGATGCGGAACGGGATACTCGCCCGCCGCCGAAAGAAAGGCAAGGTATTCCGGAGATTCCAGAGCGTTGTACCCCCGGATGTCCGAGATGCCGTACACGATATTTGTCTCCGGCGGAAACCCTCCGTCAAGCGTCAGGACCCGAAACAGCCCTGGCTGATTCTTCACGAAGTCGATCGCTTCGTGCGACTGGTAGTGCAGATCGTGGGGGATCGACGGGTTGTAGTTTCGCCCGAAACTGAAGAGATCGAGCAACAGAACGCCTGGAAGCACCCACGCCTTCCTCTGAGCACCGCTCCTTGATCGGAACGCATAGCCGACAGCCAGGCCGGAGAGCAACAGCAGAACCCCGCGTCCGATTCCCTCGCGAACGATGAGGTTCGTCAACCGGTCGTACGACTGCGGAAGGAGGGCGACGTACGGTTCCGGATCCTGGTGGAGGCTTTCCGATCTTTCAACTATGATCCGCTTTGCGATGTCCAGGATCGGCTCACGGAACGCAACGACCGACAGCAATGCGCCCCCCGCCACGGCGCCGATCACGACGGGGCCGGCCACCGCGGCGATGCGCACTTTCCTCAGGAAGCGGCCCGATTGTTCGGAGACGGTTGCGGCAAGGAGATCGACGCCGCGCCCCGCCAGGACAGCGGCGGAGAAGGCCCACAGCAGGAGCATCCGATGATTTCCGGCTACGTTGAACAGCGGAAGTCCGCTCACCGCCTGGGCAATAGGAGGAACGGAGAACGCGACGCAAAGGGAAATGACCCCGAGGGTGCCGAAAAACGCTTCCGGGCCCCGCCGGTCACCCAGGCGTATCGCGGCCGCCGTCAGCACAAGCGGGATCAGGCCCACGTATCCCCCGCTCAACTCGTTGAAGTTCCCAATCCCCAGCAGTGCGCCGATCGGGATGTCCCCTCTCATACTGCTCCCCATGCAGTACGGGCAGACCAGCGACACGGCCGCCGCAAGTCTCTTCCACGAGGGAATCCACGGGACTTCTGGACCGCCCAGTCGATCCGCAAGGGCGGCGCTGTGAAGGATGTATTCTCCCAAGGGAAGAAGCTGGACAGCCGCGCCAGCCGTTCCCAGAATGATCGTGCCCGCGAAGACGACGGACCTGCGGACGCCGATCTCCCGGGATCTTTCATCCCGCCAAAGCCTGACGATCCTCCAGACGCCGTACGCCGCCGCTCCCGACAGGATGTGAAGCGAGGTCTCCGGATGTCCTCCCAGAAACTGAACGCAAACAACGCAGGCCAGCAGGCTCCCTCGCGCAGCGGTCGGCCTTCGAATCACCAGTTCCGTTGCGAGAAACAGGGCAGGAAGCCAGACGGCGACATTCGCGTGCGGCCAGTGAAGCCAGACAACCAGGAACCCGCAGAATGTAAACGCCCAGGCCGTGACCGCGCTTCCCAGCGGGGTGAGGCCGATCATCCGGGCGAACGCAAACGATGACACCGCGGCGATAAGCAGACGAACGATGTCCCAGCACACAATCGCGACCGGCTCCCGAAGAACCAAGAACAGGAGGTTGAGCGGATACAGGACGGCCGATTGTCCGTTGGCCAGGAACGGAGCGCCGGCGTAGTTGTATGGATTCCAAAGAGGGATCCGCCCCTCCTTGAGCGAGGCGACCGTGTAGGCCCGCCAGGGCCTGAACTGGTAGGCATCGTCCGTCGCAATCGCGTTTGCCGGCTCGAGATCGCTCGTCGTCCATCCCCACGGAACGGACCCTTGAAGAATGTCGGCGGGTGAAAGGATCTCGCCTTTCAGAACCGGGTCCAGGAAGAACAAGATGAGCAGCAGTGCCGTAGCGAGGGCAAAGAGCCCGATTTCTTTCGCGTCGGGCAGTCGCCCGGGCAACATTCCAGCGGCTTCCCGGTTCCCGCTGAGCGCTTGATTCACGATTTCCGGACTCGCAAGCGAATTTCGATCTCGGAGGCGGTGACGATGAACGCCAGTGTCTTCTCATAGAACCATGGGAACCGGTTCGCGAACCACTCGACCCCGATCCAGCGATGCGGGACAAATCGCCGTCCCTGAGCTTGGGGAGAAAAGCAAATCCTGCGAGATACCAACTCGAATGTCTTTTGCGTGTAGAAGTCGTACAGCGACTCATCCGTAAAGTAGTCGAAGGAGAACGCCCCGAAAAAATGTCGATGTGTCGGGTCATTGAACGACGCCGGACTGGAATAGTGTGGAGAGCGAACGTGAACAAGAGCGCCTGGAGCGCTTATCCGATGAATCTCTTCCATGACTCCGACGATGTCTTCAAGATGTTCAAGGGCGTGGAAGGCGGTGACTTCCGTAAAAACGTCGTCTTTGAACGGGTAGGGAAAATGGTCCAGGTCCGCAATGACGTCTGCCGCCGTTCCCCCCCGGCGATCTATCCCGATACTGCCCGCCTGCTTTCTTTTTCCGCATCCCAGATCCAGCCGGCGCACGCGACGTCTCCTACTTCATCCCACCGAGGACGGTCTGGAGACGGTGGGCCGGCTCGAACTCGGGATCCGCCGCAACGGCTCTCTCGGCCCGCCGCGCGCTTTCGCCCGTGGCACCCTTCTCCCTCGCCTCTTCGGCCATGGCCGAAAACCATACAGCCTCTCGCCGACCTGAAGAACGGTCCGGCGGGGCGTTCCGTTCGATGAAGATCTCCCCGATCGACCAGTCCCATTTCGGGTCCGCGCCCAGGTGCTCCAAACGAACGAACCGGGCAAGCGCGCCCCCCACAAACACTTCCACACTGCCGCTCAGATCGCGCCGCGGGTGGCTCCCGTACCAACGCAGGCCGGACAGCAGATACCCCGTCTCCGCGACCGTCGTCCAGCTCCGCCCGTCCGCCGACACCTTGACCCAGAGCCCCGTGGGAGCGTCCCACCGGTTGCCCCCCGGCAGAAGCACGATCCTTTGCACGGCCAGACGGGACCCCAAATCGATCTCGAACCAGTCCCCTTCTCGCCGCGGCCGCCCTGTCGTCCACCGCGACGATGCGCTCCGGTCGAACGCAAGCCGGGCGTCGCTTTCCGGATTCGACGAAGAGACCCGCCAGCCCGACGGGCGAAGACTTCTGCCCCGCCCGGGAGGATGAAAACCGTGGAAGATCGTGTACGGCCCCCGGACGTCCTTCCGGTAACCGCCGCCCAGGAGCTTGATGTTCTCTTCGAACGCCTCAGGCGTCGCCAGATGGTCGGACCGGCCCTGGAAAACGAACGCCGCGTCCTCGGCCAGATCAACCATTGATCGGTACTTCGCGTACGGCTCGTAGACAGGCTCGGCCACGACAATACGCTCACGGCTTGCGAACGTCGTCCGGATTGAAATGTGATGGTTCGCATACGCCCGTGTCACACCCACCCCTTCAAGGAATTCGATGAGGGGCCTGACGGAGGGATATTTTGCCTCCCAGCTCTCCCGGTCGGACAAGGCTTGGTATCCAAGAACGAGACCCACGAGATTCCCCAACAGAACCGCGCATCCGATCAGGGCACCGGCCGTGCGCGACCGGTTCCACACCATCGCTGTGCCGGCTCCAAAGACGAGCGCCGCCGCGACATAGAAACCGAAGTAGTACCTGGGCGACCCCGTGTAGCCGAACCGATTCAGAGCGTAGGCGCCCAGCGAGACGGTGATGAGAAACGCGATCAACGCCGCGGACCGTCTGTCACTCGTTCTCGTTTCTCCTCCCCGGGTCGTTCCCCAGACGGCCCCGGCAATCCAGGCAACGAACAGGACCAGAGCCGAAACGGCCATGACTGTCCCCGGCCAGCCCAGCCATGTCTCCGTCGAAATGTGCCGGAACCCCAAGAGATAAGGGATCCGCTCCGCGAACCGCTGGGCCGCAAGCTGTTTGAGCGAGCCCTCGCCGAACCCGACGACGGCGAAGGACCAAAACTCGTTCTGGAGGTTGGAGATCCAGAACGGGAAACCCCCGACGAGAACGCCTC
This sequence comes from Nitrospiria bacterium, assembly GCA_919903025.1. GTDB lineage: Bacteria > Nitrospirota > RBG-16-64-22 > RBG-16-64-22 > RBG-16-64-22 > RBG-16-64-22. Next base: position 48,705 of record CAKKSE010000024.1, read on the forward strand.
CGGCAAGCATGAGCCCGGGCCAGCCGAGCAAGGACCGAAATCCCGAGGCGGCCGCGAGCGAGACGGCGACCACCAAAAAGGGAGCGATTAGGAAGTTTGTCCACACGGAGAGCCCCGCGACGACTCCGAAAGCCGCGTATCGTCCCGCGGCATGCATCCCGCGGCGCGCGTCTTCCCGGATCTTCAGGGCCAGAAGGAGGAGGAGAGACCCGAGGACCAGCGTCTCGATGTACCCGAGACGCGGCGAGAGACCGTAAGCCGCGAGAAACGCCGGAGGCGCGGCGGCGTAGGCCCCGGTCCATACGGCCGCCGTCTCCCCGTAGAGCGCCTGCGCCAGCCGAACGGCAAGGACGACGAACAGCACCGAAAGAATGAACGGAGCCACGAGGAGAACCTTCGCCGACGCGCCGAAAAGGAAGAACAGGGCGGCCGTCGGATAAGCCTCCCCCGATCCCATGTACGCCTGGCCGTGAAAGAAGACGGGGAAATCACCCTGGAGAACATGGCGGGCCATGAGACCCGTCATGGCCTCGTCGGCGTCGAGGCGGTGCGGAAGCGTTCGAACATAGGCGATTCGGATACCGACGGCGGCCGTGATGCCGGAAGCGATGAGGAGAAAGCGGGATACTGTCAGATTCGCCCCTCTCGCCGCGCAAGTACGACCCCGATGTGGGCGGATTCGCACTCAGGATCTTCGGCCAGCACCCTTCTGAACAAGGATTCACCGTCCCGGTTCACCCTTGCCAGAGAGATCGACCCGTCGATGCATGGATCGAGGATGCCGTCGCTTCTTTCGTCCACCGCCCTCTCCGAATAGACGAATATCTCGCCGATCGACCAATCGAGAATGCGGTGGGCACCTAAGTGGGAAATGCGAATAAAGCGCGACATGACCGGCGGCCAACGGAGATGCGCCCGCCCGCTCCCATTCACATGGGGACGACCCTGGAGCGATCCCATCCCGGGAATAACGCGATCGAGACGCCCGACCTCGCGCCACGACATCCCGTCGGGGGACACCTCAACCCTGAGACCGATCGGCGCGTCGAGCGAGTTCAGACCCGGCAGGATCGTGACCGCGGCCACCGGCGAGACCTTTCCGAGATCCACGGCGAACCACATCCCGTCCCTCTTCGGCCGGCCGCTGGCCCACCGGGTCTCCGGGCGGCGGTCGAACGCTTTCCAGACCTCTCCTTCGGGATCGGAAGCGGCGCGCCATCCATCGGCCGGGATCGGCGCCAGAGAGGGCCGTTCGTTCCGGAACGAGTGAAAGACCGTCGCTCCCGCCGCCGCCTCCATCTTGGCCGTCCATCCCTGCGCCGCAAGGTTCCAGGCAAACGATTCCGGATCGCCGAAGTGGTCTGAAGGGCCGAAGAAGACGTAGGCCGCGCGTTCCGAGGCGCTGACGGCCCTCTCCAGAGGCTTGTACCGTTCGTGGATGGGTTCCGCCGCCAAGATGCGTCCTTCCGATTCGAACGTGAGCCGAACGGAATGATCGTAATTGGCGTAGACGTGCTCGATTCTCCTGCTTTGCAGTTCCTCGACGAGAGGCCGTGTGGGCGGGGCTTTCGCGTCCCAAGCCCCCGGCCTCGCAAACGCCTTGTAGGTACCCGCGGCCATGAACAGGTTTCCAGCCAGAATGATAATGCCCGCGGAGATCCCGATCCTCCGGACAACGGTCGAGCGGGCACCGGCGATCGCCGACGCAATCAGCAGAGGGATGGGGATGTAAAGCGGAAGGAGATACCTCGGAGATCCCATCAGCCCGAACCGGCTCAGAACGAAGCTCGCCGCGGCGAACGAAATGAGAAGCAGGATCCATGCTTCCGGCCGTTCCCTCCATCTCTTTGCCCCCTCGTCCCGGACTCCCACCGCCCTCGCCGCGAAAAGAACAACCAGAACGGCATAGGCGGCGCCAAGCACGGGCGTGAGAATGGAGACGGATTTGAGCGTTACCATGTCCTTCAATCCAAGGATGTACGGAGCCCCTTCCCGGAAGAACCTCCCGAGAGCAATCTCGATGCGTCCGACGTCCCCTCCCCTCGTCAGGACGAACGTGGCGAATCCGTTCCCGGCGTTCCACAACCAAAACGGAGCTCCGCCGATCAGAACGCCCACGAGAAAGAACCCGCCGGATTTCCCGATCAACACGCTCGGATTCCTGAGAACGACGACGGCGCCGCACGCCGCTAGAATGGGGAGGATTAGAAGATTCGTCCACACGGCAAGTCCCGTTATGAACCCAAGAACCAGGAACAGGCGCGCTTCTCCGGCCGGCCCTTTCGTGCCGGCAAGAACACGCTGAATCCCCAGGATAAGGAACGTCCCGAATACAAGCGTCTCGATGTATCCCAAGCGGGGAGATAGACCGTAGGCCAGGAGATAGGGCGGACCCATGGCGGCCCAGGCGAGCGCCGCCAACCCGCCGGTCCTCCCGAACCACCTCCGCGCAGCGAGCCCGATTCCGGCCGCGAATAGGAGCGAGAAGGCCAGTGGAACCACGAGAAGGATGTGCGGAGAGGACCCGGCCGCGGAAAAGACCGCCGCGCTGAGGTACGTCTCGAACGATCCCATGTACGCCTGACCGAAGAAAAAGACCGGGAAATCGCCGGCCAGGATGCGCTGGGCCATGAACCCAGCCATTGCCTCGTCGGCATCCAGGCGGCTCGCATGGTTCGCCAGGAAAGGAAGCCGCAACGCCGCCGCCAGCGCGAGCAGCCACGCCCACGCAATCCTCTCGCCGCGACTCAAGAACGTCCCTCCGCGCCGAAGACGGTAATTTCCGCGATGGACCAGTCGTACCGGCCGGCCGGCCGCGTGAGCTCAACCCGCATGTATCGGCCCTCCGACGGCGGAAAAGGGGCAAACGTCCCGCCATCCAGGGCGTACGTGGGCTTCCCCCCTTTCCACTCGAAGTGCCCCGGGTACGCGGAAAGACGGAACACCTCCTTCCAGCGCGAGCCGTCGGACGACAACAGGACTCTGTACCCGCGCGGAAAATCCCTGCGGAACTCGCCCGCATCGAGCTTCACCCCGCTCAAGACGCGTTCCCGCCCCAGATCGATCTGGTACCAGTCGCCGGCCGCCTGCGGCCCGCCCGTTCCCCACCGCGTCCGGAGATCCCCATCCAACGCGTTCCCGGCATCCTCACGCCGGGCCGACGCCGTCGCTTTCCATCCTGATCGATCTCCGATGCGAACGACCGGCCACCCCGGCCTCTGAAAGTCGTAGATGATGCCGGTTTCCCCGATTGTCTTCCGCCGATAGCCAGCGGATATCGATTCGAGCCCGCGCTGGAAGTCCTCTTCCCGGACTTTTCCGCCCGGCCGGAACACATAGGCGATGTTGGATGCGCGATCAAGAAAGGCCGCATGCGGCGGGTACTTTCCAGGTTCCGCGATCGGCAAGACGACGATCTCCTCTCCCGCGTGAAACGTCAAGTGGTAGGACACCCAGTAATCCGCGTAGGCGCCCTGGATCCCGCGGGACCGCATATAGGCGATCGCTTCATCCGTCTCGCGGCGGCTCGTCTCTCCCGCCCCGCCCGCGTAATGCGTCCGGATCGCCGACAGGTTCAAGGCGAGGTGAAACACGAGGATGACGCCAACCCATAGGGGAAGAAAACCCGGCCATCGCCGCTCGACCGGCGGGGTCCAGAGAATGAGCGCAAGGGGAAGGACCGAATAGATCGGGAGGATGTACCTCGTCCCCATCGCTGGCTGGCCGTACCGGCTCGTCGCGAGAATTGCCGCCATCGAAACGAGGAAGAGCGCCGAGAGAACCCGGAGGCGCTTTCGGGAATCGTCCGCGTCGCGCGCGACGAATCCCCAAAGGCCGGAGACGACGAAAACAGCCAGGAGAACGAACCACACGAAAAGGAGACCGGTTGAGACGCCCTTCCAACCCGCGTCAGCCAGATAGTTAAGGCTCAAAACGAATGACATCCGATCGCCCGCGAGGAAGGAGAGATTCTTCCATACTCCGGACGTCTCTTCCGTCCTGACGAGCGCGAACGACGCCCAGGAATGCGCCGCGTTGTAGATCCAGAATGGAAGGCTTCCCCCCGCGAAACCCGCGACGGCCGCGAGCCCTTCCCTCCATCGCATTCGCGCCCATCCGAGCCACAGGAGCGCGAGAACAGCCGGAACCAGATAGTAGACGATCAGAATATGGGTCCACCACGCGAACCCCGCAAGAAACCCAAGCGCCAGACTCCGGCTTTGCCGGCGAACCGGATGCTCCTCTCCCAGGAGACGAACCGTCCCGAGGAAGACCAAGGTCCCCAGGAGGAGCGTCTCGTTGTGGTTCGCCTTGGCCGAAATGCTGTGAAGAAGGAGAAAGGGAGGGGCCAACGAAAAGAAAGCGGCCGCCCCCAGAGCGAGGCGGCGGTCTCCCGTCATTCGGGCGAACCCATAGACGGCCAGAATCTCGGCAATCCCCACGGCAAGCGGCTTGATTCTCAATGTCACGGGACCGGCCCCGGCCGTCTGAAAAACAACGGCATGGAGATACGCCTCGGCGGATCCCATGTACGCCTGCCCCCAGAAGAAGACGGGGAATTCGCCCCGGAGAACGTGCATGCCCATCAGTCCCCCCACGGCCTCGTCGGAGTCGACGCTCAGCGCCCCCCACGGCCCGTAGAAGACCCGAAAAGCCAGGCCCGCGACAATTGCCAGGAGAAACGCGAGGCCGACGAGATCCCGCCGGCCTACCTCGTTCCGGCCGATGCCGTTCCCTCCTTTCGGAGGAGGAAGACTTTCGCCCGCTCCCGGTCTCCAGCCTCCTCCAGTTCCGCCGCGGCCGCTCGATAGAACGATTCCGAGCTGTCCGCGCCCTTTGCGGCGTAGTGCTTTTGGATTTCGTAAGCGATCCCGCCCCGGTCCAAGTCCCGGTCCCATTCGGCGAACCATCCCCCCGGCGGTCCCTTTGGGACGAAACTCCTTTCCGGCGCCGTCGAAGGAGCGTAGACGAACAATTCGGCGATCGACCAGTTGTAGACCTGCTCATGACCCGTCTGAGCGATGCGAATCCACCGCGCTTCCGCTGGCGAGAAGCGCCAAACCATCCGACCGGATCCTTCCAGTCGAAGGGCCTCCCCTTGAGCGACGAAACTGCCGAAAACGCGGCGCGCGAGACCGACGACGCGCCAGGTCTTTCCGTCGATCGATGTCTCGATCCGGAGGCCCCTTGGATAATCCTGACTGGAAAAACCGGGGAGAAACTCAATCCGGCTCACCTCAATCGGACGCCCCAGATCCAGCTCGAACCATTGGCCGGGTCTCTGGGCCTCACCTGTCCGCCAGGCCGTTCCCAGGTCGCGATCGAAAGCAAGCGCGGAGTCATCCGGACGGCCGCTCGCTCGCGCCGTCCATCCACGGGACGGAATCGGGGCGTCGAACGACGGATTCTCCCGGAACCGGTGATAGACCTCGTACGGACCGAGCCCGACTTTCTCGTAGGAGACGCCCAAGCCCGCCAAGGCCTCCTCGAACAACTCCCCCATTCCACGCCAGACCCACGCGCTCTTCTCCTGACGGTCGGCCGAGTCGGTGTAGGCCGGAAACTTGTTTATCCCGGCCGGCCGATCCGGCATCGCAAAGACCACCCGTTCAGCCGCGTCAAACGTGAGACGGAAGGCGTCCCAATATCCGGGCATGTAGACCGCGCTGTGCCCCCGCCCCTCAAGCCACGAAACCAGCCCGTCCACCTCGCGCCGATACGACGCATAGTCCCGAATCCATTTCCCCTCGCTCAAGCCGATGCTCGACGCATTCCCCGCCAACTGGACTCCGATGACGAGCGAGAGCAGTCCGGCCGCCAGATACCGGACACGCGGCCGAATGGCGTCCAGGCCCGCCGCCAGGAGGACAGGCAGACCCGTGTAGAGGGGAACCAAATACCTTGCATGCGTCCCCTGGTTGTAGCGCATGATGACGATCGCCCCCAGGACGGCGATGAACAAGGGAATGAGGAGCATCCGCGCCCGAAGAGGCCGCGGGGCGTCTCGGCCCAGGACCACCCGGCCGATCCGCGCCATTCCGAGCAGAATGCAAGCACCCACCACCACAGCGCTGAGCAGGCCAAGCCACCGGACACCAACGCCGAACGGTCCTGGCGACGTCCCCAGAAGAGCGGGAACCTTTTCGAAGAAAAACGCGTAGAGCGACGCCCCCAATCGAGTCCTCCGCGAGAATCCCTGAGCCGCGGCGAAGGACGCGAACGGGTTCGCGACGTTGAACGCCAGGAAAGGAAGCGCCCCCGCGGCGAATCCGGCCGCGAGACGCCCGGCCCCCGACCAGACGAACCGGGGCGCGCCGAGGAGAAGCGCCCCGCCCGCGGCCAGCAGGTAGTGGATGGACTGCATGCTTACGTACCAGGCAAACCCCGCGACGAACCCGATGGAGACGGCCCGGGACAGGCCCCGGCCGCCGCTCTCGAGCTGACGCACAACCATGAGAAGGAGGCTCGTCCCCAGAAACAGGTTCTCGACGTAGTTCCCGCGAGCCAAAACGGACGTCCAGGAAAGATACGCGGGAGACAACGCGACAAGAGCGAGCGCCGCCCGCCCGGCCCAGACTCCGAAGAGCCTCTTGGCGAGGAGATAGAGGACGGCGTTGAACGCGGCCGAAAAGAGAAGAGGGGAGAGGTTGAGCACGGCGCGGGAAGGCCCGAGGAAGAACATGAGGACGGCGGCGAGATACGACTCGATCGGCCCGCAGTAGGGCTCCCCCCAATAAAAGATCGGATACTCCCCGCGCAGGATGTGCATGGCCATGAGCCCCATAACGGCCATGTCGGAGTCCAGCCCCGGCCCGAGCAGGTAAAGTCCTCGGAGACCGGTCCCCGCCCCGAGGAGGAGCCAGAATATCTGGCGATCAATCCGATTCGACATTCCTGATCCCGATCGCCTTTCCCCTCACCCGCTCCCCGGCTCCCCATCAACGCCCGCGACCCGATAGATCCGGAGCATCGAGACCCTCCAATGGAACGGCTTTGGGGCCGTGAGCCGGATCTCGAGAAATCGGGCCGCAACGGATGGAAGGACGACCCGCACGATCATCTGCTCGTCGACCAGGAGATTCCCCCCTTCCCACCTCAACGGAAGAACAAAGGGATGGGAAGGGACGGCAACATCCCACGCCGTCCCGTCGGGCGAAACGCGCACCTCGAACCGGGCCGGGACGTCCTCCGGCACCGGACCGGGCTCGACGACGAGCATGCCCAGCGTCTCGATGCGGCCGAGATCGACTTGGATCGCCCACCCCGCCATCTGCGGCGCCCCGCTGTCCCAGTGCGTCTCGGGATTCCCGTCGAGCATCCACTGGACCCCCTCCGGCGCCGCGGGCGTCTCGACCCTCCATCCCGTTGGAGAGATCTCCTCAAAACCGCCGACGCTCGGCCTTAACGCTGAGACGAGCCGGTACGGGCCGGCCCTTTCCTCCGTGTACCCGGCCCCCACGCCTCGGAGTGCCGCACGGAAGCTCCCCGCGCCGCTGTGCCAGATGTACGGAACGGCGTTGAGGGACAAGGCAAAGCGCGTATACATCGGATACTTGTTCCCGCTGTGATTCAAGACGGGGATCGCGAAGACCGGGTCTTCTCCGCTTGTGAAGTTCGACCGGAAGAACTCCCAGTACTCGGTCGCAAAAACAGCCTCGAGGCCGCGGGCTCGCAGACCGGCAATCATCTCGCCTTCGGCAATGACTCGCCCCCGATGGGCATCCCGGCGGTCCGGCCACAGCGCATCCGCCCCCGCGACGGTTCCCCAGACATTCACGCTGATTAACAGGAGGGCCGCCCCTTGCGCGAGGCGTGGTTGCTGTCCGCCGATCTTGACAAGGATGAGGGCGAGGAAGAGCGGGAACACGGCGTAAAAGACGAGGAAGTACCGCGTGACCCCCCCGCTGTTGTAGCGGGCGATGATAATCGCGGAGGCGATTGCCGTGAACGAAAGAAGGAGCCCCAGCCCGAGCGCCTCCCCCGTCCGCCGTCTGTTTGCAGTCAACATCAACCGAAACAACATCCCGGCAGCCATAATCATCGCCCCTGAGTACAGGAGGGTCCCAAGGACATTGACGGTCGGCGAGTACGATCGGGCCATCTCGGCCATCGGCATCCCCAGGATCGAAGGAAGCTTCACAAGAAGAAATACCTTGAGCGAGGAATCCAACGGGAGCGGCGTCATGTAGCGTCCTGTCTCCGCAAGCGAGGCGAAGTCGTGCCGTACGTTGTATATCCAGAACAGAAGGCTCCCCAACAGCGCAAACCCGACCGCCGCCAGAGCGCGCCGGTCCAGGAGGGACCGGCCCAGCCCCGCGAGGAGCACGAGTCCGCCGGCCAGAAGGAAGTGAACCGACTGGAAGCTCACCCACCATGCCGCGCCCGCCAGGAACGCGAAGATGCAGAGGCCGCGCCACCGAGCCGCCTCGCTCCCCGCCCGGAGAATTCTCACGACCAGCGCCATGAGGACCACGCCGAAGAAGAGATTCTCGATGTAGTTCCCGCGCGCGAGCACCGAGTGCCAGACAAGGAAGGGCGGCCCAAGGGCGAGAAGAAGAAGGCTGACCAGCCCCGTCTCCCTTCCGAAGGCAATTCTGGCGAATCGATACGCCGCAAAGAGGAAGAGGAGGGAAAAGACCGCCGGCGCGAGGTTGAGGGCGAGTGGCGACGGGCCGAAGAAGGAGAAGAAAAGGGCCGCCAGGTACGACTCCAACGGCCCGCAATAGGGCTCTCCCCAGTAGAAGATCGGGTATTCGCCCCGGAGGATGTGGATCGCCATGAGCCCCACGACCGCCTCGTCGGAATCGAGGCTTGGCGTAAGGAGATACACCCCGCGGATGAAAGCGGCCGCGAACAGCAACGCGGCCACGAGCAGCCTATCCTTCACTTGAGTCCGAACCCCTCCCCTTCAGGTACTGCGAATGTCCATCGGGAGAGATCGTGGACCAGGTCTTCTTCGATCTATCAGCGACGGAAACGAGCCGGTTTATGTCCTCCGGGCGATGAGGGCCACAGACGAGCCGATCGGAATCCGGCCTCGGCGGAGCAGGGCCGCCTCAAGGGAGAGGATGCGGCCGAGAACATCGTTCAGCGTTCGCGGGACCCGCTTGAGATCAGACGCCTCTCCACCGCCGGCCGCGCGGCGGCCCAACCGAACCGCCAGGACAAGAGGCAGAAGAAGAAAGTTCCAGTAGGTGACCCTCAAGACCTGGAAACCGGCGTCGCGGACCCTCGACGCAAGCGTCTGGGCCGTGTACCTCTCGCGGGCGTGGACGGCTTCGTCGTGCGGCCCCGTCAGGCACGGCAGGGCGGAGTCGGAGACGTAGAGGATCCCTCCGAGAGCGAGAACCCGCCTCCACTCCCGGATCGCCGCCGGTTCGTCCACGTCCCGGTGGTAGAGAACGTCGAACGCCGTCACGAAGTCCATCGAACCTGAGCGAACCGGAAGGGCCTCTGCCCTCCCACGGACAACAGCGCCTTGGGGTCCCAACCGCTTGCAGGCGAACGCCGCCGCGATCGGGTTCAACTCGCAACCGAGGACTTTCGCGCCCGCTTCCTCCATGAAGGCCGTCGTCCCGCCGGTCCCGCACCCCACATCGAGAACGCGCGCGCCTCTCTTCCAGAAGGGGCCAAGAAGGGATCGCGCAACGGCTCGTTTTCCCTTGAACCACCAATGCTCATCCTCGAGCAGGGCCATCGCCTCGTATTCGGCCCGCTCCATCCTGTTCGGCTATCCCTTCGCCCGGGCGTGAATATCACGGATCGCCTCGACGACAAGATCGACATCCGATGCCGTGAGCGATGACGCCGATGGCAGGTACATCCCCCGCCGGCAGAGATCCTCGGCCACGGGGTATGCCCCGCTAGCGGCGTTAAAAAAGATCGGCTGGAGATGCATTGGGATGAAGAACGTCCGCGTCTCGATCCCCCGCTCGGCAAGTTCCCGGCGAAGCCCGTCCCGGTCAAGCCCGAACACCTTCTCATCGAGCCTGATTCCGTACATCCAGAAGACGTTCCTAAAGCCTGGCTTCTCGATCGGCGTCGTCAGGCCGGGCAGTCCCGCGAGACCCGCCGTGTACCGCGCGGCGTTCCGGCGCCTCGCCTCCACGAACGAATCGATCCGTTCCATCTGAGCGACGCCGACGGCCGCCTGGAGGTTCGTCATCCGGTAATTGTACCCCGTGAACTTGTGCCAGAAATGGCGCTCCTCGGAGAACGCGTGGTCCCGGAGGTTCCGGGCGATCCGGGCCATGTCGGGATTGTCGGTCACGAGCATCCCCCCCTCGCCGGTCGTGATAATCTTGTTCGCGTAGAACGAGAAGCACCCGACGTCGCCGATCGATCCAGCCCGCCGGCCCTTCCATTCGGCCCCGTGCGCCTCGGCGGCATCCTCGACCAAGTACAACCCGTGCTTGTCGCAGATCGCGAGCAGGCGCTCCATGTCCGCGGGATGACCATAAGTGTGGATCGGCACGACCGCCTTCGTGCGAGGGGTGATTGCCAACTCCACCTGGCCAGGATCGAGATTCCCCGTCTCCGGCTCGGAATCGACAAAGACGGGCGTCCCTTCCGCGTACCGGACGGCGTTTGCCGTCGCAATCATCGTGAACGTCGGGACGATGACTTCGTCCCCCGGCCCGATCCCCAGCGTGGCGAACGCCAGGTGGAGCGCCGTCGTTCCGCTCGTGCAGGCGACGGCGTACTTCGTCCCGCAGAACGCGGCGAACCTCTCCTCGAACTCCGGGATGAACTTGCCGGCAGAAGAGATCCAGCCGCTCGAGACCGCGCGGGCCACGTAGGCGGCCTCGTTGCCGTCGAGGACCGGCTCGCAGACCGGGATGATCCGGCCCGCGGCTCCTTCGCTCACCGGAATTCTCGGTATGGAAAGCTTGAGCTCAGGCTCCCGCCCCGGGATCATTCCCGGATGGCTGACCGAAAGGTCCAGGTCCCTCGGCTCAACGAGCCGGCCGCGCTTCTCGCCCATCACCCCTCCACGTTTGAACGATCGTCCTGATGTAAGGCCAGCCCCGGCGGAGGTACCCGGACCAGCTCGTCGCCGTCTTCGATTCGCCCGCGGCCCGCGGGACACACTCGTACGGAATCTCCGCCACCCGGTACCCCGCCCGCTCCGCCCGCGCCAGGAGGTCGATACAGTACTCGCCGTACCCGTCCCTGATGCCGAGACGCGTCACGGCGTCCTTCCGGGCCGCGATAAAGCCGGATGTGAAATCGGTCACGGTCCCTCCCAGGAGCCTCCGCGCAAACCCGTTGATCAACCGGCTCCCGAGGACGGCCCGCCGGTCGTCCCGGCGGTCGGCCGCCGCGCCAACATACCTTGAGCCCACCACGATGTCCACCGAATCGAGCGCCTTCCGCATCGCGGGGAGAGCGGCCGGGGGCATGGAAAAATCGCAGTCCATCCAGGCCACCAAATCGCCCCGCGCCGCCTCGACGCCGTCCCTGATGGCGGACGCCAGCCCGAGCCCCCGCCGCCGCCGGACAAGCCGGACGCGGGGATCGCCCTCGCAGATCGCCGCCGCGACGTCTCCCGTCCCGTCGGGGGAATCGTCATCGACGACAACAACCTCGACGTTCTCTCGGAGCGCCCCCAGGACCGCGCCGATCAACGGGCCGATGTTCTGGCGCTCGTTGAACGTGGGGAGGATGACGGAGAACAGGGCGCCTTCGGGCATCAATCGACGAACCGGTGCTTGACGAGCGTCCAAAGGGCCGGGAACCCGTCCTTCCACGAGATCTTTTTCCCCTCGTGCTTCTCGCGCCCCGCGTACGAGATCGGCACTTCGTAGATGCGAACGCCCCGCTTCAGGACCTTGGCCGTCAGTTCCGGCTCGATCGTAAAGCGGTCGGAGACAAGCCGGATGGACTTGAGGAGGGGTGTGGGGAACAGCTTGTAACCGGTCTCCATGTCCGAGAGCGTCGTGTTGTACAGCGCATTCGTGACGAAGCTCAGAAACTTGTTTCCGACCCAGTTCAGGAAAAACATGTTCCGGTGCTCGCCGGTGAAGCGCGACCCGTAGACCACCTCCGCCTTTCCCTTGAGGACCGGCGCCAAGAGCTTGCGGATGTCCTCCGGATCGTATTCGAGATCCGCGTCCTGGATCACGAGATAGTCCCCCCTCGCTTCTTCGATCCCCCTCCGGACCGCGGCCCCTTTTCCCCGGTTCTCCGGCAGAAGGAACACTCTCGCCAACTCGGGAGGCAATCCCGACAGGACATCCCTCGTTCCATCCGTCGAGCCGTCGTCCACGACGACAATCTCCTTCTCCACGCCGAGATCAACCTCCCGCACCCGGTCGATCACGATCCGGATCGTCCCTGCCTCGTTGTAAACGGGAATCAAGACGGTCAGATTCACTCTGAAACCTCCGCAAGATGACGACGCAGGCAAACGCGCAGGGCGTCCAGGGAGAATGCGTTCGCCCGTTTCCGGCCCATAAGAACAAGCCTTTCTCTGAGCGGCCGGTCTCTTATGACCAGATCCAGAAGCTCGGCAATCTCAGGAAACTTCTTCTTTCGGACGAGGACCCCGCCGTCGCCCAATGTCTCCGGGACCCCGCCGGCCGCGTAGGCCACTACCGGAACGTTGCGCATCATGGCTTCGACGATCGGCACGCAAAATCCCTCGTGCTCGCTCATCCCGACATACACGTGGGCCCGACGATAGCAGGCCGCGAGCTCCGCATCGGACACATGCCCCAGGAAGAGGACGTTCTGCAAATGAAGGGCCGCCGCCATCTCCCGCAGGGCGAATCCGTACGATTCGGTGTCGCACTCCGTCCCCGCGAGGATGAGGCGGCTCAGCGGCCGGACTTTGGCGAAAAAATAATGGATCTTCAAGAGATCTTCGATCTTCTTGTTCGGCGCGATCCGCCCCACGTGGAGGACGTTCACGAACCCGTCGTCGAACTGCCTGAGACGCGAGGGATCCGCTCTCCCATCCGCCCGCCCTCCCTCCACGGCGATGGGGAGAATCCCGGTCTTCTTGAAGCCGGCGCTTTCGAGATCCTTTCGGTTGTACTCCGAGACGCCCAGCGCGAGATCCGCGACCTCCGCGAGGCGCTCCAGCGCCTCCCGCCCCTCCCGGCATTGCCGGGCCACGCGGCTGTTCACGCCGTCGAAGTATTCCGCGGGCGTAATGTTGTGATAGACGAGGACGCGACGCCCGGGAAACGCGGCGAACGCGTCGATCGCCTCGCGACCCAGCGAGAAGTGAAAGAGCAGGACGTCCCTCTCGCCCACCGATCCCGGAAGATCCCGGATCGGTCTGCAGAGGGACCTCAGCGACTCGTGCGCCGCTCCGGCGAAGACCGTCGAGCCGTATCCGTCCCCCGCCAAGGCCTTCCGGATCGCGAGCGCATGATTACCGATCGCATCCCCGACGCTGAAGGAGGGAATGAGCTGGTGAATGGAGATCGTTTTCGTCAATGGTTAATGGTTAATGGTCAATGGTTATTGGTCAATTGTCAATGGTTGATGGACAAGGGTCAGTCACTGGCTCGCTGTTGCCGATTGACGAATGACCGATGACGAATGACGATCGGCGGGTAACCGGCAAGAAAGGCGTTTGCCCGTTCGATCACGGTGTCCCACGCGTATCGCTCCCTCACGTAGGTTCGGCCCGCCTCGCCCATCGCCGCCGCCCCAGCGGAGTTCTTCCGCATCCACGACACGGCTTCGATGAACTCTGCCGCGTTCCGCGCCCAGAGGCCGCCGCCGGACCGTTCGCAGTGTTCCAGCGTGACGGGGCAGTCCGCGTGGACGATCATGGGCCGCCCCTGAAGCCAGCTTTCCATGAGTACGATTGAGAACGACTCCTTCCGGGAGAGCTGGCAGACGGCCAGCGCACCGGCCACCGCATCCCTCTTGTCCTCCGGATCGAGGAACCCGAGGTCGAGAACGGACCCGGCCGCTTCGGCCGGGAGATGAATCTCTCCGTCTCCCGCCAGAACGAGGCGCATCTCTTCCTGTCCGCTCCTCCTCAGCCGGCTGAACCATTCGAGCAGAAGGGGCACGCCCTTCCCGCCCTCCTTGCGCCCGAAGTAGAGGAGGTAATCCCCGGAGACGCCGAACTTCGTCCGAAAACGGTCCCCGTCACCCGGCGGGTCCCGGTCGAAGCCCATCCCCACAACGGCGCGAGGCCGGTCGCCGATCCCGTACAGTAGGTCCGCAAGGCGCGCCTCAGCCTCGGTGTTGAACCAGAACCCGCCGACGCCCTCGAAAAGGAGGCGGAAAACCGGCAGTTTCGCAAACGGTTCGTCGTGAAGGCACGGGATGAGGACCGCCTTCGGCCCCGCGACGCGGGCCCCGAAGAATGTCGTCCCGAAGAGGTACGGGAGGAGAAAGACGGCGTCGAACCGGTCGACCTCGCCCGCCAGGGCGTCGAGCAGGCCATCGCTGTTCACGCTCTCGGCGAGCCAGCGGATCTGCTCGTCGACGGTGGTCCGAATCCCTTCGACGATCCTGGCCTGGATGGAGTGGAACGCCGCCAGGTTCCGCGGGTTCGTGAGAAAACGGCGGACGAGAACGCCCGATTCCATACTCTCGCCTTGAGGAAGCGCGTTCTCCCACGTGAAGTGACTCTGGGCGCACGTCGTGAAGACGCACACGTCGGCCCCCTCAGCCGCGAGACGCTCCGCCATCTTGCGGGCCAGGGTCTCCGCGCCCCCCACGATGTTCGATCCGTACCGGGGAACAACGAACGCAAGGCGAAAATCCGCGAACCGGGTCACGCGCCCCCTCCGGAGGCGCCGCGCGCCCCCTTCCCGATCCGTTCCTTGAGCGCCTCCAGCTCCCTGCGGAGCGTTTCGACCTCGCCGACGAGCCGTTGTTGCGCTGAGACGGAAGCCCGGTTAAAATCCGTCTGCTTCTCGAAGCTCGGCTGGACATAGAAACGGACGAGGCGGCGCAGAATGCGCTTCCCCAGCGCCGCGAGACTCCCGACAAAGGGACGTCCGCCCGACACCGAGGCCGAAGGCCGAACCTCCCAGTTCTGGTAGAGACCGACCATGGAGCCGATCGAACTCTGGCTCTCTCTCCCCATATCGACGTAGACGACGGGACGCGCGCCCGCCACTCCCTGCTCCTCGTCCTCCGACCACAGACCCTCCTCCCGCCGCCGCTTCACGGCCGCAGCGACCTCCGCCTCGATTCGGGCGGCATCCGCCGCCGGAAAAGGGAACCGGAACACAGCCTGATCTTCGGGCAAATCGCCGGACATCTTTTCCTCCACTACGCCTTGCGGGCGATCACCGCGTAGTCCTGATGACCGTATAGGAGCTCGTTCAGACGCTCTATGTTGTTGTTGACGACGTCGAGGAACGCGTCCGAAAATTTCTCGAGGCGATGGAACCGGTCCACGGGCTGGAGCTTCGCCTCGGGCGCGTACGGCGAGGCATAGGCAAGCCGGACCTCGCGGAATCCGGCGGCCTCGCAGAGAAACGCCAACAGATGCGGATGGACCGGCTTCGTGTGCGTCGGATCGAGGTAGAATGCCCCCGAAAAAACGGTCAGGCAGAGCGGGTTGACCGTCTCGACGACAAAGACGCCCCCGGGGCCGAGCGCGCGATGCGCCTCGCGAACGAAGGACGCGAGTGTCGGAAAGGAGAGATGCTCCACGACCTGCGCCGAGAAGACCCCTCCCAGCGAGGCCGCCCCTTCCTTCTGAAGCGCCTCCATGATGTCCCCCTGTTCCGCCGCGAGCCCCTTCTCGCGGCAACGCGCCGCCATGGCTGGGCTCGCATCGACTCCCTTGGCTAAAATACCGCGGGCCTTGAGGAGCTCCAGGAACTCTCCCCGGCCGCACCCGGCGTCGAGAACATTGGCAAGCCCCTCGAACAAGGGAACGTACGCCTCGAGCTTCCGGCGGACATCTTCCTCGCTTCCGCGGAATCGTTCTTCAAACGCAACGTAGAAATCGGCTGAGAGATCCCCTCCGCGGGCCGGCGGAGGCTGGAGAGCGCGGACAGGAATGCCGGCTTCGGCCGCTCCGAACCCGGCGCTTTTCTCTATCCCCTCGATCCGGCGGGAGAGGCGGTTCGCGGCAGTCTCCGCCTCGACCCCCTTGACGCCGGCCTCCTCGTACTTGCGGAGCAGTTCCTCCGTGGTCCCCACCAGCTCGCCGAGAAGCCGGACCAGCCGATCGTTGAAGGAGGTCTGCCGGGAGAGCTGAATCCGCGTGACGGGAAGGAGGGCTCTCTGGAGAGCCTGTTTCGCCCGAACTATCCACGCCCCCGCAGACGGCCGGTGGGATGAAATCGGGCCCGGAGCCGCCGCATCGACACCCTCCCGGAGATCTTCCAGAAAAGCCCGGGCCTCCTGAAGACGGCGATAGGTTTCCGGACCTCGTCCGTCGCTCATGTCTTTGCCGCCCCTTCGGCCGGACTCGCGCACTCGGAGCTCACGCCCGGCAGGGCCTCATAACGGTCGAGCACCGTCGGCCACGCGAAATTCCGGCGGACAAAGTCGGAGCCCTGCCGTCCCAGGGCTTTTCGCAGGTCCGCATCCCCCTCCAGCCGCCGGAGGGCGATCTCGAACGTCGGGTAATCGTCGTACCAGAGCCCCCCGTCGGACTTCTCGACAAACTCCTTCGTAACGGCACATCGGCCATTGACCAGGACCGGCGTCCCGCAGACCCAGGATTCCATCACCGCGAGGGAGAACGACTCGTGGACCGACGGCTGGACAAGGACGTCCGCGGCCGCCAGGGCGTCAACGAGGTGCGCGCGGGGGCGAAAGCCCAGATCCCGGACCCAGGGCCGAAGTGAAGGCGGAACCGGGACCCAGCCGGACCCGATCAGAACGAGGCGCAGGAGCGAATCCGGGAACCGGCCGCGGTAGCGTTCGAAGTACCGAAGGAGCTCGGGCGTGTTCTTTCCGCTGTCCTTCCGTCCGACGGCCAGCAGGAACGACGGGCCCGGCGCGTAGAGATGATGAAATCGGTCCTTTTCCGGAGCCAGGTCCGTGTCCACGCCCTCCCCGAGCATGAAAATCTTCTCGTCCGGAACCCGGTGCAGTTCCTGGACAAGCCGCCGTTCCGCGTCCGAGTGGAGAATGAGCCCCGCGATTTCGTTGAAGACGGTTGTATACGTCCCCAAGCGGGCGTACCCCTCGTCATGAAGGCAGGGGATCATGAATGTCCGCTCCGGGCGGATGCGGGCCGCGGCGACGCTGAGACCGAAGCAGTACGGGATCACGATCGTGATCCCTTCATACGGCTCCTCGGCCAGCGCGGAGCAGAGCTTTCGGCTGTTCGCCGAATGGGCCAGGAACTGCCGTTCCTCCTCCGGCGTCAGCCTCTCTCCCCGAAGAACCTTCGCGTTGAGATCGTTGAACGCGTCATGGTCGGTCACGTCGGCCCGAAACCGTCGGACCCTGACGCCGCCCAGATCCTCCGCGCCGTCCTGGTGAAACGAGATGTTCCAGTTGCTGTCGAGCTCCCGGATCGTCGTCGTCCATACCTCGACCTCGTGGCCCCGGGCCGCGAGCCCCTCCGCGGTCTTCCGGCACTCCCGCTCCGCGCCCCCAGGAATCTCTCCATACCACGGAATGACAAAGCGGAACTTCAAGAAAGGAGTCCCTTCTCCTTCAGCGATCGCTCGATAGCCTCCACCCGCTTGACCAGGTCCGCGTCGCCGAGGTCGGCCAAGCGCTGTCCGAACTCCACGGCCACGCTCTCGGTATTCGCGGAGCGCCGCCGGAGCTCTTCGACAGCCTGATGCAGTTTGTTGAGAGTCCGGACGACCGCCGCGTTGTGTTTGTCCGCCTGGTCCGCCAGATAGTTCGTGTGAAACAGGATCGCTCGTCGAATCGCGCGCTTGACGAATCCCGCCGCCCGTTCGCCCGCGCTCCCTTCGGGGAATGCCTGGGCCCTATCGAGGAGAACCGTTTCGTTGGCCCGCCGCAGGTTCGCCTCCAGGTCGTCGCGCCTCTCCGGATCGTCGGCGTCCGTGTCGGCGATCTCGAACCATTCCTCGGGATACTCGTTCGCCTGGCGTTTTCGCGCCACTTCCGCCCGGATGTCCTCCATCAGCGCCTGGACGCCCACCCGCGTGTGGCCGCTCTTGTTGTTCTCAGTCACAATTGCCCCCTCATTGTCCTTTTGACGCGCGCTTCTCCATAAACCGGTGAACATGCTCCACATAGCGGGGGATGTCCCGAAGCGCCTCCCCGAGGGCTTCGTAGACTTTCCGCTCGTCCACCTCGTCGTATTCGTGCACGATCCGGTTGCGGAGTCCTGCGGCTCCCGCGATCGACTTCGCGAAATCCGGCGGGAGAGCCCCGATTCTTCCCAGTTCAACGAAGGATTCATAATAGTCCTTCGGCGGCGGTTGTCCTGTTTCGGTCACGAGATGGTAATTGATGTCGATCATCCGCCCGATGATCCGCTCCAGATACCGCTCGACAACAACCTCGTTGATCCGGTCTCCGAGATACTCCTCCAGGGACATCCGGCCGTAAACGGCCAGGTCGTCGAAGTCCTTGCCGATGAGGTTGATCTTCCGGTTGACCAGAACCGGATCGATCATGTCCGCGCCGCCGCTTTGCGTGCAAACCGCTCCGCGTATGTCCGCTCCATATCGAAGAAGCGGCCGTGGTCCTGATACCGCTTGAACGCGAATATCTTCATCTCTTGAAGGTTCGACTCTGTGCCGAACAGAAGCACACAGCGATCGAGGATCTTCTTGAGAAACAAAGGATCGGCGTGATTGATGGCCGCGACATCCACTCGCCTGTCCGGAAATACCTCCTGAAGATCATGGCACGCTTCGGAGAATTCCTTGAATCCTGGATCGTCCCCTTCAAACAGAACGGCGATGTCCAGATCGCTTCGAGCATGCTCCCGCCCCGTGACGGCCGAGCCAAAAAGGAGGACCATGCGGAAACCATGTCGCGCCGCGAGAGATGCAACCCGCCGCCTCTGCTCCTCCGTCGCGACTATCTGCTCACTCATCTTGCGCGCCCCCGACCCCCTTGACCGTCCGGACCGTTCGGACAAGATCGATCAGAACCCCGGCCGCGAACATGAAAAAGGCCCAATCGGACAGGGCCTCGCTCATCCCTCGATTTCCCGCATAGAGGGCGACGACGCTTCCACCAAGCGCGCAACCCGCCGCGATCAGGAGGCTGGCCGACGGTCTCCGGCGAACGGCCGCCGCAAATCCCGAAAGCCTTTCCCGAATACCCGGCACAACCAGCCGAGAAACCCGCTCCTCGCCGAACCACGCATCCGCATGCGCGACGGCTCGGACGGTCAGCCCCAAGATCGCGGTCGCGGAAGAAGCAACTCCCAAAAAAGCCAGTACCGGGCCGCCCATGGAACGAGCGTACCAGAAAAGCGCCGCCGCGTGAATACCGGCGCCCAGCACAACCTGTCCCGGCCCCAGGACATGATTCCCCCTCCGAATAAGCCGAATCCACCCAAGCGCAAGCATCGGCGCCGCGTACGTAAACGCCAGCCAGAACGAATCGTGCCAGACCGCCTGCTGTGCGGTTTCCGGGATCG
>CAKKSE010000025.1 GCA_919903025.1 Nitrospiria bacterium
CGAACGCCTCGAGCCAGTCCGGTAAGCCGGGGGCGTTCAACTGCACGAACTGAGGGGGCTCCTCGCACGAATGAGTGCAGGAATCCCTGCCTGTAAGGGACGCAACCCACAAGGAATAGGAGCGAATTGCTCACGTGTGAGCCGTTGGCCATTCCCGTGGACAATCGTGGCCGTGCTTTTGGTCCCCTCTCCGCCACGGCGGAAGGGCCGTGGTGGTGGTGGAAGAGCGTAATTCCACGGACTTACCCACTACCTTCGTCCTCCCCCGCAAGGGGGGAGGAAACGTGAAGCGCAGAAAATCGCGCATTCATTTGTGTGAGGAGCCCGCAATGATCGCCGCCTGGGCGGTTCTCTTGTTCGCAGTCGCGCGTGACTTGCGGCCCTGCCGGCGGAACAATCTACTTCAGGATCTCCGACGGGGTGAGAACGGCCAGCCCCTGCACGCGAGTGAAATGTCGCTCGTTGAGGGTGAGAAGAGGGAGGTCGTGGTGAAGACAAATCGCCGCGATGAGGACGTCCTTCACGCCGATATCCTGGTTCCGGCGGATGAGGTCGTCGTGCAGGTTCGCCGCGCGCCGCACGACGGGGCCATCGAGCGTCAGGATTGTCATGATGCCCAGGAGGGAATCTTCGCCGATCTGTTTCCCGGCCCGCGCCACGCCGAACAAGAGCTCGTAGGCGGTAATGGCCGCGACGTGGCAGTTGTATGTCTTGACGGCTCGTTCGACGGCGGAAGCGCCCGGATCACGCCCCTTGAGAAACGCGATCAGGACGCTCGTGTCTAGGCAGAGAGGCGAGAGGCCCACGATCGCCAGGATTGGTCGAGGAGTTTCAGAGCTTGATCGAAAGCAAGGTCATCTGCGAGGGCACCGCGCAACTTCAGAAAGCTGTCGATCCGCTCGATGCGGAGGGCGTTGCCTTCGACAACGACGCGGACCTCGTCTCCTTCGCGGAGGCGCAGTTCCTCCAGCAACTCGGAGGGTACGGAGATGGAGTTCGCGTCGGAGCGCTTGACGACAATAGCCATGACTGCCCAGCCCTGTGGTCGCGATGCGGCGGGTATTTTGAGGTGATCTTACCACGACACCCTATTTGGAGCAAATGGTATGCTCTCGGTAGTCCAAGGAACGGACCCCGGAGCCCCCGGCCAACAGAGAATATCGCCGACAGGAGGATCTCATGACGAAAAGACCGCTCATCGCACTGTTTCTCGCCGCGCTCGTCGCGTTGCCCCTGTCCGCCGAGGCGGCGGGCATGACGGCCAAGGGCGGGCTTGCGCAGGCAATGGCGGAGGCGAAGAAGAACGGCCTCAAGGTCAAGGGGAAGACGGCGATGTCGCTGTTGGTCATGGGCCAGGCGACCAAGAGCCCATGCGCTTGCTGGAGCGTGGTCGGCGGCTTCGAGAAGGGCGACGTCAGCGTCGTGATCGACGGCAAGACGGGGAAGTTTTCGTACAAACAGACGATGCCGTAAACCGGCATCGGGGCCGACCTCCGGAATTGACCTCAATCCGATCGCTTCATTCGATGGAGATCGATCGTTCCGCCGGGGTGCATGAACGCGATCGAAAGAGACCAATACACATATCTTCGCGGCAAGCTCTGGGCTGGAGAAAAGCTCCTCTGGGCCGGTCAGCCGGACGCCCGGGCGGCCGCTCTGAGCGTCGGAGTGCGG
>CAKKSE010000026.1:0-3009 GCA_919903025.1 Nitrospiria bacterium
TCTTGCGGAGATAGATCTCCCCCTTCTCGTTCCGCGGCCGCGGGCTCTTGGGCGCGAGCCCTTCGACCTGTCCCCACGTGACCAGCGACGCGTCGTACTCTTTCGCCGCGCTCTGCATTTCGGCAAGGAGGATGTGCGCTCGCGGGTCCTTCGGGTGCCGGCTCACGGCCTCCTTGGCCGCGGCGACCGCCTCCGCCGTCTTTCCCCGCGATGCGTGAAACCGGACGATCTCCGCGTCCCCCGCGATCCCCTTCCCCTTGGAGGCCGCCTCCTTGTACCGGGCGAGGGCCTCGCTCTCCTTCTTCTCGGCCTCGTCGAGTCTTCCGAGCATGACGAGAGCCCGCTCGTCGGCGGGATCGTCCTTGAGGACGAGGGACAGCTCCTCCCGCGCCTTCGCCGAATCGTTCTGGGACAGACGGAGAGCGGCGAGGTTGTAGCGCGCCGCTTTGAACTTGGGATTCACTTCGAGGGCTTTCCGGAAGGCGCGCTCGCCCTCCTTGACGTCCTTCTTCGAGAGATGAATGGCGCCTTCGATGTTGGGGTAGACCGGGTTCTTGGGCTCGGCCTTCGCCCCCGCCCGGCACTCCGCGAGCGCCTCGTCCACCTTCTTCTTCTGCATGAGCGCCTGGATCAGCCGGACCCGGCCGCCCGTGAACTGCGGATCGACTTCGACGGCCGCTTTGAACTCGCGGATCGCCTCGTCTCCCTTGCCGGTCAGCTGGTAGATGGTCGCCTTCTGACCTCTGTAGAGCGCCGCCTGCGGATTGAGGCGGATCGCCTCGTCGATCTCCTTGAGTCCCTCCTCCACCTCCCCCTTCCGTAGGAGGAGACTGCCGAGGATGTCGTGGGCCATCGCGTTCTCGGGGGAAAGCGAGATCGCCTCGCGGGCCGACTTCTCGGCCTCGTCGAGGAGCCCCCGCTGGGCGGCTACCAAGGCGACCATGGCGTGGGCCCCGCCGAGCTTGGGGGCAAGCTTGACCGTTTTCTGGAATTCGGAAAGGGCCTGCTCGAGGTTCTTCTTCTGGAGCTGTGCGAATCCGAGAGAGTAGTGGGCGCCGGGATGGTTCGGATTGAGCTTCACCGCTTCCTGGAGATGCGTAACCGCCGCGTCCCAGTCCTTCCGCTCCAGGGCGATCCGGCCTTTCAAGTAGTGCCCCTCCGCGAGCTTGGGCTGTTCGCGGATGAGGGCGTCGGCTTCCTTTTCCGCCGCGCCGGCGTCCTTCTTGTCCATGGCCATGCTCGCCAGGAAGACGCGGGCCGGGACTTCCTTGGGGCTCACGTCCAGGACGTTTCGATAGGCCGCTTCGGCCTCGGAGCGATTCCCCTCGGCGCTTGCGAGGCTGGCCTTGGCATAGAGGGCCCGCGTCGACTTGGGATTGGCGGCGAGGGCCTGCTCGATCCCGCGTCGGGCGGCGTCGATCTTCTTCTCCCGCATATCGATGACCGCGAGGGCCAGAAGAGCATCCTCGGATTTCGGGTCGATCGCGACCGCCCTCGCGAAGATCTTTCGGGCGGCGGGGACGTCCTTGCGCGCCAGGGAAAGGCCTCCCGACACGACGAGCGCCTCGACATCGTCCGGCTTCTCCTTGAGTCTGGCCTCGACGGCCGCCTCCGCTTCGTCAATCTTCCCCAGGCCGGCCAGGGCGCGGGCCCGCTTGGCTCTCAGGTGTCCCCGGGCCGGATCGAGCTCGACCGCCTTCCCGAGCGACGCCGCCGCATTGTCCATCTTGTCGAGCTCGACGTACGCGAGGCCAAGCTGTTCGTGGCCGTTTACGAAACGGGGATCGCTCTGAAGGGCGTTCTTGAACTCGACGACCGCCGCGCCGAAGTTCTTCTGCGCGACGTACGACATCCCCTTCTGGTACGCCGCGTCCCGGACCGCCCCCGGCTCGCGGGAACAGGCCGGGACAGCCGCGAGAACGAGCAGAAGCGCGAGGGCGATCCACGCGCCCCCCGGGATCAGCGTTCGGCATCCCTCTTTACGAACTCGAGACAGACGCGCCATTGTTTCCACCCTCCCAAAATTATTGCGAGATTTCTTTGTGTTGGATGAAGCATTATCGCAGAGAAAGAAACCCAGTGTGACACGCAATAGTCGTGCCCCAGGCATGCCGGGAGCAATTGCTCCTCCGGAGGACTTTAGAGCGAGTCCGCCTGTGGACAACCGAGCGCTCTCAGCGGCCATCCATTGCCTCCTCTCCGCGTAAGTCGTCAGATGGGAACACACGGACAAAGGGGTGTCAACATTTAGCGACGCTTTCGGGGACGCCGACAACCTTCTCAACATCTAGAAGAATCACGATTTTTTCGCCCAAACGCACGATCCCTTCAAGAAAAACCGCGCCCTCTTCCGGAATCGTATCAGGAATAGACCCCATGTTCCCAAAGGGAACATGTTGAACGCCGACAATTCCATCGACGAGAAAACCGTTCAGCCCCGATGCCGATTTCGTCACGACAATCCGGGCCGTCTTTGAGGACGGCGTCTCGGGCAGACCCAGCCGCCGCCTCAGATCGAAGATCGGAACGATCGCCCCGCGCAAGGAATAGATTCCAAGAACGTAATGGGGGGCCCGCGGAACGGCCGTCAAGGCGCTGGGCCGGATGACCTCCGACAGGTGCTCCACTCGAACTCCGTACTCCTCCCCGCCGACCCGGAACACGAGCAGGTCGAATC
Organism: Nitrospiria bacterium; assembly: GCA_919903025.1. Lineage (GTDB taxonomy): Bacteria > Nitrospirota > RBG-16-64-22 > RBG-16-64-22 > RBG-16-64-22 > RBG-16-64-22. The sequence goes on from CAKKSE010000026.1 coordinate 2,678, forward strand.
TTTCCTCTTCCCGATCGCCTTTCTCGCCGAAGGTCAGCCCCGCTGACAGGGCGTCCGGATCGCCGGCCGAGGAACTTCCCTCGCCGGGCACGGTCTCCGCCCCATTCTCATCCCCGCCGAGGGACGGAGATTTCGCGTCCTCCACGTCGCGAGTTTCCGCGACCGCGGAGGAATCATCGGCCGGCTTGGACGCGGCCTCCGTCTCTGCTTTCTTCTTCTTGCGAAGTTCTACGAGGTCCATAGTCTATGGGTTTAGGGTTTAGGGTTTAGGGTTTAGGGTTTAGGGTCTTTCAATTTCCAATTTACAATTTCCAATTTACAATTTCCAATTT
>CAKKSE010000026.1:3109-6795 GCA_919903025.1 Nitrospiria bacterium
CAATTTCCAATTTACAATTTCCAATTTACAATTTCCAATTTTCAATCCCGGTCCTTGATTTCAGGAACCGGGCTATTCTCCGCTCCCTTTCTCCCGATCGCAAGCTCCTCCGCCGCTTCAAGGACTATCGGCCGGTCGATCCGCCTCGCATCCCGCCCGTACCCCACGAGGAGGGACGTCGCCGCCAGCGCGTTGATGATCCGAGGGATGCCCCGGGAAAGCTCGGCCAAAGCCTCGATCGCATCCTCGTCCCAGAGAGGGCCCCGCGCGCCCGGGTCCCACCCCGCGACTCTTAACCGGTGATCGATATACCGCTCCACGTCTTCCGCCGGCAGGGGCCCGAGATGGTACCTCATCCCGATCCGCTGGGACAGGGCAACCAGCCCGGGATGCGCCAGGCGCCGGCCGAGCTCCGGCTGTCCGACCAGAACGATCGAGAGGAGGTTCGCATGGTCGTACTGGAAATTCGTGAGGAGGCGGAGCTCCTCGAACGCCTCGCGGCCCGGAAGAAGCTGGGCCTCGTCGATGATCGCCACGGCGGGACGTCCCGCCCGGTCGCACTCGTACAGCGCCGCGTTGATCTGGGACCGGAGATCGTGGCGGCTCCGCGCCGGACGCTCCGTTTTCAGACCGGCCGCGATCGCCCGCAGGAGCTGGGTCGGCGTGAGCTGGGGATTGACGATCAGAACGACCGTCGCCGACTCTCCGAGATGGTCGATCAGCGCGCGCGTAAGGGTGGTCTTCCCCGAACCGATCTCCCCGGTCAGGACCATGATCTCGCGCTCCTCGACAGCGTACTGCATCCGTGCGAGCGCCTCGGCGTGGCCCCGTCCTCCGTAGAGAAACCGAGGGTCCGGCGTCTTGGAGAACGGCTTGGCGGAGAACCCGTAGTGGTCGAGGTACATGGCGAACCCCAGACGATAAGATTGAAAATTGAAAATTGCAAATTGAAAATTTGGAAGCGCCTTTTGTTCCTTCGCTTTTCAATTTTCAATTATCAATTTTCAATCGTTTTCCTCGCCCTCCCTTCACCGACTCACCGACTCGCTCTTCTTTCGCCTCGCTTCGCCGATCAGCGCTTCGGCGTCCAGAACCAGGACGACGCGCCCTCCGCCGATCTCCGTCGCGCCCGCGATCCCGGGAACCACCTTGAGCGCGTCGCCGATCGGCTTTACAACCATCTCCTGCTGGCCGCGCAGCCTGTCCACGACCAGCCCCAGACGGTGCTCCGCCGCTCCGACCACGACGACGTACAGGACGCCCTCCCGGCCGCTTTCTTCTCCTTCGACCCGCGGCAGTCGAAAAAGGCGGTCGAGCCGGAGAAGGGAGAGGGGTTCCTCCCGGAGAAGGATCACCTCCTGCCCCTCGATCGTCTGGACGTCCGGGGAATCGACCATGAGCGTTTCGGAGACCGCGTGAAGGGGAATCGCATACGTCTCCGCACCGACATCGACGACGAGCCCGCGGAGGATCGCCAGCGTCAGCGGAATCGTGATCGTGAAGATCGTGCCGCTCCCGACTTCCGTCTCCACGTCGATCGTCCCGGAGAGCGCCGCGACGTTCCGTTTGACGACGTCCATCCCCACGCCGCGCCCCGAAATCTCCGTCACCGTCTCGCGCGTGGAGAACCCGGGGAGGAAGAGGAAGTCGAGGATCTCCTTTTCGTCCGGCCTCTCGTCCGGCCCGATGAGTCCCCGCTTCCGGGCCGTCGCCAGGACCCGCTCCGGATCGATCCCGCGGCCGTCGTCCTCGATCGTCAGGACGACGTGGTTCCCCAGGGGGAACGCCCCGAGAAAGAGACTGCCGGCCTCCGGCTTGCCCGCCGCCCGACGTTCCTCCGCCGTCTCGAGTCCGTGGTCCACCGCGTTGCGGATCAGGTGGATGAGCGGGTCCGAGATCGCCTCGATCATGAGCTTGTCCAGCTCGGTCTCCTCGCCGAACGTCTGGAAGGAGACGGTCTTTCCGGCCTCCCGAGACACCTTTCGGGCCACCTGGGCGAGGCGGGTGTAGATTTGTCCGATCGGGACGAGGCGGACCTCGACGATCCGGTCCTGGAGCTCGTTCAGCTTTCGTTCCAGGACGCGCCAGGTCTTCTGCAGGTCGGCGGAAAACCCGCGGGCCCCGGCGACGGACCTCATCTCCACGGCGGTGCGGGCCAGGTCGGTCTTGAGGAGAAACAGCTCGCCCACGAGACTCATGAGCCGGTCGAGGCGCTTGATGTCGACGCGGACGGTGTGCGCGGCGGCGTCGGCGCGGGGGACCGCGGGTCCGGGCGCCGGTCCCTCCGCTTCGGCCGTCTCGCGCTCCGCCTGCCGGGCTGGAGAGACCGGCGTCTTGTTCAGGCGCTCCACCGCGACGGACGACCAGCGCGGATCGGACGCCAGCCGCGCGCGAAGTTCCTCGGCCGAGTCGCCGGTGGCGACGAGGAGATGGAAGGAGATCTGGTCCGCGGCCGCGCCGGCCGGAGACGGAAGGGTCGAGATCACTTCCCCCGAGGCCTTCAATGCTTCCGTCAGGGCGACCAGGTCCGTGTCAAACGTCGCCAGCGGAAAGACGGCCGCCGCGCGCGCGATCGTCCGCCCCTCGCGGAGGTTCTCCCGCAGGCGATGCTCCTCGTACTCGGTGAGGACGCTTGTCTGGGCGGGGGACATCTCGATCAGATCGGCCAGCGGAACGGCCGTCACCGCCTTCTGCTCCGAGGCGAGCCCCTCGATCCGAGAAAGGATGGAAGAGGGGTCCGGAACGGCCGTCCCTTCGCTCGCGGCGGCGATCATATCGCCCAATCGGTCGAACGAGGCGAAGAGGACGTCGAGCACATCGGGGGAAAAGGTCTGCTTTCCCAGGCGGATCCGGTCGAGCAGGGCCTCGAGCCGGTGGCTGAACGTAGAGACGGCGGCGAGGCCGGCCATCCCCATGAGCCCCTTGATCGTGTGGACGCCGCGGAAGAGCGCGTTGACGGTGTCGGGATCGGTCCGGCCCACCGAGAGGCCGCGCTCGGCGTCAAGGAGGTGGGCGGAAAGCGCCTCGAGGATCTCGGCCGCCTCGGTGAAGATCTCCGGCGATGGACGCCGGTCGGGTCCCTCGCTCACGCCGCCCTCCGTTGCCGGTTCCCGGTCTTACTCACTTCACGATCTCCGATTCCCTCTTTCGATTTCCAATTTCCAATTTCCAATTTCCAATTCTCGATCCCTTCACCTTCCCGGCCCTTCCTCGAGGACGCGCGCGACCAAGGCCTGGAGGTCCCCCGGCGCGAACGGCTTGACGAGGTATCCCGCGGCCCCCAGAGAGATCCCCCGCCTGCGGTCTTCCTCCGTCTTCTCCGTGCTCACGATGACCATCGGGATGGCGGAGAAATGCGGATGCTCCTTGACGTAGCCGATCAGCTCCAGCCCGTTGATGTCGGGCATGTTGATGTCGGTGATGATGAGCGAGAAGGGGCGCGTCGGAAGGACCCTCAGCGCGTCGAACCCGCTGGCCGCCTCGGTGACGGAGACGTTCCCCATCTCCTCGACGGTCGTCCGGATGAACGACCGCATGGCCGAAGAGTCCTCCACGACCAGAACCCACCGCGTCGATTCAGTCCCGCTCATCTGCTCCCGCCCCATTGACCGATACTTTTTCACCCCCACCCGATCCCTTGTATCTTGTCCAAGGGGACCGGGTCATAGACAATGGAAGCGTTCTTT
>CAKKSE010000027.1:0-7174 GCA_919903025.1 Nitrospiria bacterium
TCGGAATTGTCAGGGATTAACGGATCGTGCGCGGAAACGATAACTTGGTGGTTACCCTATCAGCCCTTTCGGCAATTGTCAAGAAAGAAAAATCACACCCTTGCCGCCAAGTCTCGGCGGGTCCGGTGACCCGCCCTGCGAAATTCGTCCGCTCACCCGGCTGTAGGGCGGCACACCGTGCCCGCCCAGCACCATGCTCGCGGCCAGGACGCCGCCCCGTTGCGCCTCCCCCTTGCGCAACGAGTTGGACATGTTTATTATAGATGCCAGCCTGATTCTGCAATCCAGGCGTGCTCCGAGGAGGAACAACATGATCAAACGTGTTATGCTTTTCCTGGCCGTCAACGTTCTCGTCGTCGTTACGATCGGCGTCGTCACGAGCGTCTTGGGCATCCGCCCGTACATTACGCAGTACGGGATCGACTTCCAGGCGCTTCTGGCTTTTTCGGCCGTCGTCGGTTTCTCGGGCGCCTTCATTTCCCTGGCCCTGTCCCGCGTGATGGCCAAGTGGATGATGGGCGTTCAAATTCTGGATCCCCAGGCCCATCTTTCGAACGACGCTCGGGAACTGGTCGTCCGCGTCCACCGGCTGGCCAAGCAGTCGGGCCTCTCCGTCATGCCCCAGGTCGGCGTCTACCAATCCGAAGAGGTCAACGCCTTCGCCACCGGCCCCACGAAGAGCCGGGCTCTCGTCGCCGTCTCCTCCGGCCTTTTGAACCGGATGGACGGGCAGGCCGTCGAGGGGGTCCTCGCCCACGAGATCGCCCATGTGGCCAACGGCGACATGGTCACGATGACGCTCATCCAGGGCGTGATCAACACGTTCGTTGTCTTTCTCTCCCGCGTGGCGGCCTTCGCGGTATCCCAGTTGTTCCGCCGGGACGATAGTGAAGGCTTCCCGCATCTGATCCACTTCATCGCCGTCATCGTCTTCGATATCCTCTTCTCGATCCTGGGAAGCATCGTCGTGATGTACTTCTCGCGGATTCGCGAGTTCCGGGCCGACAAAGGCGGCGCCAGACTCGCCGGGACGGGCGGAATGGTTCATGCCCTCGAATCCCTCAAGCGGACGACGATGCTCGTGGACACGGAGCAGACCTCCCTGGCCACGCTCAAGATCGCCGGCGCGCCGAAGGGATGGATGAAGCTCTTCGCGTCCCATCCCGATCTGGACGAGCGGATCGCCCGCCTCAAGGCCGGCGCGTAACACGCATTTCATCGGGGGAGCGGCTAAAGCCGCTCCCCTCTACTTCCTGGGCACATGAAAGGAGAGGCTTCCTCAACCTCCTATGCCCGCTCCTGGCCGCGTCCTCCGGGCGGTCTTCTTGGTCGCCTGCTTCTCCCTTCTTCCCGTTCGGTCTTCCGCGGCAACAGAGGCATTGGAGGTCTGGGCGGCCGCCCGCGACGCAATCCTCGACAGGGTGGCCCCGTCTTCTTTCGATTCCCGCTCGCTTGCGGGCTTGTCGTCCATGCCTTCCAAAGGCACAATCGTCACGTTGAGCCGCGCTGGCAAAACCCGCGCCTGTCAGGGAAGCCTACATCCCGAGGCCGCGACACAACGGGATGAAACGGTCCGGGTCGCCCGTGCCGTCGCCGCCGGCGATCCCCGGCACCCCGTCCTACGTCCTTCGGAGATTCCTCATCTTCTCCTTCGCGTCTCCCTCGTTCGCTCGATCGAATCCATCCCAGCGCCCAACGGTCTGAACCCGTCGCGGGACGGCCTCTGGCTGAGAGGTGGGGAGGGCGGCGAAAAGAACGCGATCATCCTTCCCGGCGAGGCGAAAACCGCCAGCTACATGGCCAATGAGGCCCTGCGGCGCGCCGGCATTCGAGCGGGCGAAACAGTCGAATGGTTCCGCCTTGACCTCGATTGGCACGAAGCTCCCCTTTTCCCGACAACGTCCCACTCTGGAGGCCAGTGAATGTTGCCCGAATCAGCGCGCGGTCGATCTCTTGCCTTCTTTCTGTCCATCCTGTTCTTCCTTTCGGCCAACGCCGCGGATGCGCTCGCCGCCGGCGTCGCCGTCAGGGGCAAGGTCCTGGCCGCCCCCGGAGACCAGCCGGTCGCCGGAGCGAAAGTCATCCTCACGCCCGCCTCAGGCGAGAAGGCTTCTCAGGCCCAGACAAACAACAAGGGTCTCTTCCGATTCCCCGATGTCAAAACCGGGATCTACTCGGTCCAGGCCGTCGCACCCGGATACATCTCGCGACTTCCGGAGCGGATCTCGATCGGCCCCGGCGGAGGACCGGAAGGACTGACTGTCCGCCTGAACCGCCCGTCAGCCGTTTCTGGGACCGTCACGGATGAAAAAGGGAATCCCGTGCCTGGCGCAAAGGTCTCCGCCTCCTGGGGCATGAAGCCGTTTGCCGTCACGGCCTCGGACGGAACGTTCAGGCTGACCGGACTGGCCCCCGGAACGATCTTCCTCAACGTGCGGGCGCTCGGCTTCGCACGGCACCAGCAGTCGGGAATAGAGACGACGGCGGGCGGCGAGACGGGGGGCGTCTCGATTGCTCTCCGGCCGGGCGGTTCGATCTCCGGCCGCGTGATCCACAGCGAATCCGGCAAACCTCTTGCCCGCGTTCAGGTCTCCGTCTCCGGTCCGGCATACGATTCGATGCAGACGAACGCGGCGGGACGCTTCCGGATCGACCACCTTCCGCCCGGAGCTTACGCTGTCAATGTCCACAAGGAGGGCTTCGAGTGGACTGGGACTGGAAACGTCCAGGTCGAGCCGGGCCGGTCGGTCGAGGTCCAGACCCTTGCCATGTCTCTTCGTCCCCCGGCCCTGGACCTGCACGTCTCAGAGAACGTCTTCACGACTCGTGAGGAGGCCGCTATCCGCGTCCGCGTCTTCCGAGTGCCGCGGATCGAGTTCGCCCTCCGTGAAGTGCCCATCGCGGACTACCTCGCGGCCTTGCAGGAAGGCGCGGCCTCCCGAACTCTCGACCCGGCCCGGTTCAAGATCGTCCGGACGTGGGAATCCCATCCCCGCTACAAGAGGCCGTACCAGGAGGTCTATGGGAGGATGGAAAAGATCGGAAAGATGTCGGCGGGCGCGTACCTCCTCACGGCGCGCGCCGAGGGCATCCCCGTCCGCCAGGCGCTGATCCTCGCGACGGACCTCGCCGTGTTCGTCAAGAGCTCCCCGGACGAAACGCTCCTCTACGCCTCGTCGTTCCGGACGACCCGCCCCGCGGCAGGCGCTGAAGTCTCGTTCGAGGAATTTGTCTCAGCCGCTTCTCCCGCCGCCATTGGATCGCATGCCCCCCGGCGGATCGTGCAGTCGGGACGGACGGACGAGTCGGGTCTGTTCCGCCTTCAGAAAACGCCGGCTGAAGCCGCATGGAGGCGCGCTTTCGTCCGTCTCGGAAAGGACCTCGCCGTCGTCAGAATCCCACAGGGGTATCGGGCCGGCAAGACCAAGGCGTACCTCTACACCGACCGACCCGTCTACCGGCCCGGCCAGGAGGTCTTCTTCAAGGGGATCGTCCGGGAGGAGAGGGGAGATTCGTACGTCGTCCTTCCGGGTCAGAGAGTTCAGATGGATGTCCGGGATGCCGCCGGCAACCTGATGACGACCCAGAATCTCGTCACGAACGAGCGCGGCGCGTTCGACGGAAAGCTCGCTCTCGCCGACGAGCCGCCCCTCGGCGACTACCGGATCACGACGCGCGTGGGCCAGGATTTGCACGAATCGACCTTCCGTGTCCTAGAATACCGGAAACCGGAGTACAGGGTGATCGTCAAGCCGTCCGCCCCGCGCGTCGTCGGCGGACAAACCCTCACCGTTCAAGCCGAAGCCCGTTACTACTTCGGTGCGCCGGTGGCCGGAGCGAAGATCTCGTGGCACATCTACGAGACTCCCCGCTGGGAGTACGACGATGATCTCTCCGCCGAAGACGCCTCGTTCTACGACGTCTCCCCGGACGACGAGGATCGCGGGTACGGGCGGCACGTCAAGTCGGGCGAGGGCGTGACGGACGCACAGGGGCTCGTCTCGTTCGAGGTCGCGACAAACCCCCTCACGACGCGCGATTCGACCCTTCGCGTCGAAGTCCGCGTGACCGATCTCTCGCGCCGGGAGGTCGTCGGCCGGGCGGGCGTCCTGACCACGCGCGGGAACTTCAAGGTCTCGCTTGCCCTCGACCGATGGGTGTACGCCCCGGGCGAAGAGGCTCGCCTCCGGATCACGGCAGCCGATTACGAAGGGAAACCGGTCCAGACCCACTTCACGCTGACGCTCAAGCGCGAGATCTGGACAAAGAAGAAGGCCGTCACGGAAGTGGCCGCGACGCGGGAAGGGAAGACCGACGCCGACGGCCGGGCGACGATCTCCGTCGCGCCGGCCAAGGCAGGCTACTATCGCGTTTATCTGCAGGCCGTCGACCCGGGCGGGCGTGTAATCGCAAGCGAGCGGTGGCTCTGGGTCTCAGGCGAAGACGCCTCGTTCGCCTACAGATACGGCGAAATACGGCTCGTCGCCGACAAGAAGATCTACAAGCCGGGCGATACGGCCCGAGTTCTCGTGAACGTCGCCCGCCCCGGCTCGGATGCCCTGCTCACGCTCGAAGGGAGCCGCATCCACGAGGCGAAGGTCGTCCGCCTTGCGTCGGCATCGACGCTCGTCGAGATTCCGATTGGGAGGGATCACGTCCCGACTCTCCACCTTTCCGTCACGCTTGCGCCGGACAAGAAGCTCGCCTCGCACACGCTCGCCCTCCCCGTCCGCGCGGACGAACGGTTCCTGAGCGTCGAGGTCAAGGCCGAGAAGCAGGACTACCGGCCCCGGGAACAATCCCGCTGGATCGTGAAGACGACCGACTCGTCCGGCAAACCTGTCCCGGCTGAGGTCTCAGTCGGGGTCGTGGACGCCGCCATCTACGCCATCTCCCCGGAGCTGGTCCCGGATATCCGGAAGTTCTTCTACGGTCCCAAACCGAACAGGGTCTTCACCGCCCATTCGTTCCCGCGCCTCTACGATGCGGCCGCCGCGAAGGACAAACGGGACGAGGAGATCCGGCGGGACTTCCGCGACACGGCGTTCTGGGCCCCGACCGTACTGACGGGAGCGGACGGAACGGCGGCCGTCGAGTTTCCCTTCCCCGACAACCTGACGACTTGGCGCGCGACGGCGCGCGCCCACACCCCCGAAACCCACGTCGGCCAGGCGACGGGCGAAACGCTTACGAAGAAGCCGGTGATCGCGCGTCTCGAAATGCCGCGGTTCCTGGTCGAGGGAGACCGGTCGACGCTGACGGGTGTGATCCACAACCACACGAAGGCGAAGCTGAAATTCGCCGCGGAACTCAGGCTTGACGGAATCGCGGTCGTAGGCGAGAGCAGGCGCGAGGTCGAGATCGAGAGCCGCGGCGTGGCTCGCCTCGACTGGCCCGTCCGCGCCTCCCGCCCCGGGACGTTCCGCGTGACGCTCGCCGCCAGGTCTGACGGCGGCAGCGACGGGATGGAACTGCCCCTCCCAGTCCTGCCCCACGGCATCTCGCGCCTCGTCGCGACGGCAGGAGACGTAAAGGAACGAGCGGAAATCCCCGTCGCGCTTCCTCCCGACGCCGCGCCCCACACGGCGGAGTTCACGGTCACGATCTCTCCTTCTCTTTCGGCCGCGATCTTCTCCGCGCTGGACGCCCTGGCCGCCTTCCCATACGGATGCACGGAGCAGACGCTCTCGGCTTTCCTCCCCGACGTGATGATCGAGAGGGCGATCGAGAAGGTCGGGACGGCCTGGCTCCCAGAAGGCCGCTACGCGAAGCTCAAGGCTGACCTTCCGAAGATGGTCAAGAAAGGGCTCGGAAAGCTCTATGCCCTTCAGCACGCCGACGGCGGGTGGGGATGGTGGGAGAACGATCTGTCGCATCCATACCTGACGTCCTACGCCGTCATGGGCATCGCCCAATCGAAGCGGGCGGGCCACGCGGTGGACGAGTCTCGCCTCCAGAGGGGCATCGGCGCTCTTCGAACACTGTACGGCCGGTCGAACGACGTGAACGAGAGGGCTTACATCTACTTTGCGCTCCTCACGGCCGGGTTCAGGGACAATGCCATGCTCGCCTATCTGTCTGGAGAGCGCCGGCACTTCACTCCGTACACGAAGGCGCTGTTCGCCCTCGCCCTCGCCGAGCACGGAAAGCAGGCGGAAGCGGCCGATCTCGTCGAGGAGCTTTTCCGCTCGGCCAGGGAAACGCCCTCGGCCGTTCACTGGGAGTCCCAACGGCCGGGAAGCTGGTCCTGGATCGACAACGACGTCGAGGCCACGGCGTATGCCCTCCGGGCCGTCCTCGCCGTGAGGCCGGACGATCCCCGCGTCGCCAAGATCGCTCGATGGCTCGTCGGGAAGCGGATCGGCCGCGAGTGGGCCTCGACGAAGGAGACGGCCGCCGTCCTGTACGCCCTCACCGACCTGATCATCCACACCAAGGAACTCGCCCCCGACTACCGGGCGACGGTCGGATGGAACGGGAACGCCCTGTTCGACGAGCGGATCTCGCGGGTCGACATCGGGAGGGAAAAGAAGAGTGCCCAGGGCCGCCTGGAAGCCAACCACCTCGAGATCAAGGCGCCGGCCGGGTCCGTCGGGCGCGAGAACCGGCTCGAGATCGTGAAGAGAGGGACCGGATCTCTCTACTACGGAACGGCCCTGACGTACGTGACATCCGGCGAGCCGATCCAGCCGTTCGCGTCCGGGTTCAAGGTTGCGCGGACGTACCACCGCGTCGTCCAGGAAATGGACGACCGGGGCGAATGGAGAAGAAAAGCGATTCCGCTCGAAGGCCCCGTGAAGAGCGGCGAGGAGGTCGAAGTCCGCCTCCGGATGACGGCCGACGACCGCTATCAGTACATCATCGTAGAGGACCCTCTCCCCGCCGGCTTCGAGGTCGTCGACAGGCCCGACGCCCCCGGTCCCTGGCGGTGGTGGTACGCCCGCCGCGAAGTGCGCGACCGGAAGATCGTCTTCTTCGCCACGCTCTGGTCGCAGAAGACGTACGAAGCGTCGTACACGGTCCGCGCCGAGACGCCAGGCGACGTCCACGTCCTCCCGACGAAGGTCTCGAGCATGTACTTCCCGGAGGTGAACGGAACCGGCCCGGAGGGGCGGATCGAGATCAAGCCGTAGGGGAAACTCGAAGGAACCTGGACTTGGTCTTGGTTGATGCG
>CAKKSE010000027.1:7274-22455 GCA_919903025.1 Nitrospiria bacterium
ACGCCATGAAACTGAACTACTACGCTGACACGGATTCGCTATATATCGATCTCCTGGAACACACGAGCGTTGAGAGCCGCGAGATCTCAGAAGGCGTTGTGCTGGACTATGACGCGGAAGGAAACCTTGTGGGCATCGACATCGATAACGCGAGCAGGAAGGTCCAGATGAAGCAGCTCGTCCTGAACAAACTCCCGTCCCATGTCAAGACAATCGCCGCTTGACCCGTAGGACGATGACGGTTAGTGGCCGCCTATCCGAAGGCAGAAGACGAAGAACCATGATCCGTAACGGCGAACCCATGGTTCCGCCGACCCTTTCGCTGGACGAGCGCCTCCAGGCCATGCTTCAGGCAGGCCTTCTCCTGTGGAGTGGAAAGGAGCTTCGGCCCATAGCGCCCGTTGCTCGCGTGCGGGGAAGGCGGACCGTGGCCGATCTCCTGGTCGAAGACCGCGGATGATCGTCTACCTCGATGCCAGCGCCCTCGTTAAGCGCTACGTCGCGGAAGCCGGCTCGCAGGAGATAGAACGTCGCAACGCGTGACGTATTGCGCATCGAAGCGCACCATCACCGCCGGCCGGGTTACTGGCGATCGAGTGCGGATCGGTAAAATCATGAAAGCATCGTGGCGCTCCTCTAAAGATCTGATGCGGGCGGTCGCGCGGCCTCGCGTCCTGATCGCGGCAGGCATGGCTGTCCTGGCCGCCGTTTTGGTGACCTTTTCAGCGGCTGGGCCGAAGGTTTCGGCGCCGGGAGCGGTATCGGGTGAGAAGGAGCAGGGCATGGCGCAGACAAGGTACAAGAAGCCGTCGCCGGACGAGCTTCGAAAGATTCTTACACCGGAGCAGTTCGAAGTCGTCCGCAACGCGGGCACGGAACCAGCATTCAGGAACGCCTTCTGGGACCATCACGAGCCGGGTCTCTATGTGGACGTCGCCAGCGGCGAGCCGCTGTTTTCGTCGCTGGACAAGTTCGATTCCGGGACCGGCTGGCCCAGCTTCACCCGGATGGTAGAACCGGACAACGTGGTCGAAAGAGCGGATGCTTTCCACGGCATGGCCCGGACGGAAGTGCGCTCGAAGTACGGCGACTCACACCTCGGGCATGTGTTCGACGACGGGCCGGGGCCGACCGGCAAACGTTTCTGCATCAATTCGGCGTCACTTAAGTTCGTTCCGCTCGACCGTATGGACGCGGAAGGATACGGGGAATACCTGGCGCCGTTCGCCGTGGCCGGTCTGGTTCCAGGCGCCAATCCCTCCGCCCAGGCGGGCAAGACGGGAAGGCGCGAAGAAGTCTACCTGGCCGGGGGGTGTTTCTGGGGAATGCAGGATATTCTCCGCAAGATCCCCGGTGTGATCGAGACGGAGGCCGGCTACACGGGCGGCTCCGTTTCCAACGCCACGTATCGGAACCACGCCGGCCACGCCGAGGCCGTTCGGGTCGTCTTCGAGCCGGACAGGCTGACCTTCGAATCGCTCCTCCGATGGTTCTTCCGGATGCACGATCCGACAACCCTGGACCGGCAGGGCAACGACGTCGGCGATTCGTACCGTTCCGCGATCTTCTACCGCACGGAGGAGCAGAGGAAGACGGCCGAAGAGTTCAAGGCGCGCGTCGACACGCACGGCAAGTGGGGCGCACCCATTGTCACTGAGATCGTCAAAGCCGGCCCGTTCTGGCGCGCCGAGGAAGGGCATCAAGATTACCTCGTGAAGCACCCGGACGGCTATACTTGCCACTTCCTGCGACCGGAGTTGATCCTTGGGTTCTGAAGAGACGGGAGGTCATCATGATGAGGCATGAGAGAGCTTTCAGGGCAGTGCATCTTTTGGTGGGAGTGTCGCTTCTCTGCCTGGTGAGCTGGACCGCCGAGGCTGCCGATAAGAAGGCGCAGACCCGTGAGAAACGCAAGGCATACAATCTGGAGCTGAAGGCGATTCCAGAACTCAAGAACGGGAAGATCGTAGCCGTAGAAGGAACAGCGGATCCCACAGGAGATCGCTTCATGCTCAAGAACCTCTTCATCCTCCAGCCGGTGGCTGTGACCGTGCTGGCGAAAAACAAGAACGACGATATTCGCATTCAACTCGCCAAGGACCGATGGGACGAGCGTGTTCAGGAAGGGTCCACAAAGGGCGTCGGGAGTCGGACGTTCAAATTCAGGACGCAGGGCGATCTGAGGATTATGGTCCGGTCGCCTCAGGGGAGGAGTCCATACCATCTCGTGGTATGGGCCGGCAACGAGGTGAAGCCGGAAATGAAGTCCGCCTTTAAGACGCCCGCCAAGCGCGGCGAAAGATAGGGAGGGAGACATGAAGAGCGTGGTCTTCGTCGTTGCGAGCCTTCTTTTCCTAGAAGCCATAGTTCCGGCTGAAGCGGCGGGCGGTCCGCGCCAAGTGAGCGCGTTTGGACTGCTCGAGGGCCTGGGCGCCGCCGCTGGTGCCGACCCGGGAAGCGTTACCGGCCGGGGAATAGCCGACCGGGGGGTTGCCTGGGCTGCGTTCGGCATCGAACTGGTCACGAACGCCGGCGAAATGCGGGACGCATACAGCAACCTCGCTCCTGGTGACGCAAGTTACGACCCCGATTTCTCGCCGCCGGGCGCCCCGGAAGTCCCTGCCCGCTGCGCCGCGTCGGCGGACTGCGAGAATTGTTTCCAGGAAGCGCAAAGAAAGCTCAATTTCATGCGGTACAATCTTGAGAAGTTGAGGATAATCTATCGTTCCACAAAGGACTACGCCGATAATGCCATGGCCTTCGGTGACAGCGCCTCCGGAATCCACGGCGTGTCGGGCCTGGCCTGGCAGCATGAAAAGGTCGGGATACAGAAGTCCCTCGAAAAGCTCGGCAAAACTTACGACGAGAAATATCGGGGAATGATGAGATCCCTCCTGGGCGCGCTCCAGGAGGTCGCTGGCTGCGAGAGGAAACACTTCAATGAACCTGACTGGTACAATCGCTACGGCTTCATGTTCTACTCCTTCATGGAGGAACGCTACCGCAGGTAGGTGCGTCGAAAGGAAACCACGCATCCCGCAAGGGTCTCGAAGATCCGGAGCAGTCTGGAAGAGCGTGGCTCACTCGATTTCGGCACTGCGCGTTCCGGGTGCGCTCAGAGCAAGCGCAACCTTGGTCATCTTTGTGATGGGCGGATTCGTCGTGGAGGCGGCGTGGGGAGCCGAAGCGCGGCACGTGTGGGGTTCGTTCACAACGACGTTCGACCATACCGCCACGGACGACCGTGCCCGGAACATCCGTCTCGCGGCGAAGCGTCTGGACGGACGGGTCGTCCCGCCTGGAAGGGTGTTTTCTTTCAATGAGGCCGCCGGTAACGGGTACGGAACAGCATCGACGCTGGTCGACGGAAAGAGATTCGACGCCGAGGGGGGCGGTCTCTGCCAGGTCTCGACGACGCTTTACAACGCTGTCCTACTCGCGGGGCTCGGGATCGTAGAGCGCTCCCCCCACTCCGGCCCGGTCGCCTACGCCGAGCCCGGCCTGGATGCCGCCGTCTCGCCCGAGGAGGGAACGGACTTCAAGTTCCGGAACCAGACGAAACACCCTGTCTTGATCGATGCGCGGGTCGACGGGAACCGGCTCTTCGTGACTATCCACGGACGGGAACCTCTCCAGCGGAAAGTCGCTCTCTCCCAGCTTCGCGAGGGAGGCCGGATAACGTCTGTCCGGACGATTTCCGACGCCACGGGCGAGATCCGGCGCGAAGTGCTCTCCATCGATCGGATTCCGGCCAGGCCCGAAACTCGACCCGAAACTCGTTGATCGCCCGGCCGCCGGCCTTTACAATCGCGCCATGATCACCGTCAAGCTCTTTGCGTCCGCCGCCGACGCGGCGGGTGAACGAGAAATCCGTGTGGAGGCCGCGGCGGTGCTTTCCGTCAATGACCTCTTGAACAACCTCGCCGTTCGATTCCCCGGCCTTTCCCCGCTCCTCGCGTCCCGCAAGCTCCTCGTCTCCCTCAACCAGGAGTTTGCCGAGTTGGCGGCGCCTCTTCACGACGGCGACGAGGTGGCCCTGCTCCCCCCTTTCTCCGGCGGAGACACGGCCTGGGTGCGGATCCAGGAGGAGGACTTCTCCGTGGAAGACGAAATTGCGCGCGTGCGTGCGTCGTCCACCCGGATCGGAGGAATCGTAACCTTCCTCGGAACGGCCCGGGATTTCTCGCGAGGCCACGACGTATCCGATCTTTTATACGAGCACTACCCGGGCATGGCGGAGAGAAAGCTGGCCGAGATTCGCAAGCGGGCGATCGAGGAGTTCGATATCATCGAGGCGGCCATCGTCCACCGGACGGGCCGCATCCCCGTGGGCGGGAATATCGTCCTGATCGTCGTCGGCGCATCTCATCGCAGGGAAGCCTTCGCCGCCTGCGCTTGGTGCATCAACGAGCTGAAACGGATCACGCCAATCTGGAAGCGCGAAACCACGCCCGACGGACTCGTATGGGTCGAGGAACATCCGTAGGAAACGGTGAATGGGTGAATCGGTGAGAAGGGAAGAAGGTGAACCACAAGGACTCACGACTCCTACGGACAACCCTCTTTCCAGCAGCCTCAGGGCATTGAAGTGGTTCTTGGTCTTTACGGGGGCCACGGACCTCCTCGCGGCTTTCCTTCTCATTTTCGGTATGGATGTCGTTGTCGCCGTCTCCGGGATTCCGCAACCCATCCCCCTTCTCTTCCCCCGCACGGCCGCTCTTCTCCTCGTTATTTACGCGCTCGTCCAGTTCGCCGCCGCGCGCCGCCTCCCCGAGGGCGGAATTCTGCTCGGGATCATCATCCTCGGACGTCTGGGGTACTTTGCCCTTACGCTCCACGCCTTCTTCGCCGAGCCGGCTGTCCGCTTCTTCTTCCTGTTCGGTGCAACGGATATGGTCTACACAGCCGTCTATCTCCTCCTCATTCTCAGGTCTCCGGAGATGAACGTGAGAGACCTTCTTAAGGCTTGATCGAAACACCGCGTGCGGCGACAATAGACCCATGATGATCCGAGTTGCCGGCGCGAGCGACCGCGGCCGCGTCCGGCTCAACAACGAAGATGCTTTCCGCGTCGAACCCGACCTTGCACTCGCCATCGTCGCGGATGGAATGGGAGGCCACGCCGCGGGCGAGGTGGCCAGCCGCCTCGCGGTCGAAGAAGCGGTTCGCGGCATTCGGGAAGACGGAGACACCGACCCGGAACGGCGGACGCGCGCGGCCGTCCTCAGGGCCAACAACCTCGTCCTTCAGTACGCCCTGGACCACCCGGAATACGCGGGAATGGGGACCACTCTCGACCTCGCGTGGATCCGGGGAGAAGGAATCTGGATCGGCCACATCGGCGACTCGCGGGTGTACCGCATACGCCGGAACCGGATCGCCTGTCTGACCCGGGACCATTCCTGGGTGGCGGAACAGGTCCGTACGGGCCGTCTCTCGCCCGAGGAGGCCGCTCACCATCCGTTCCGCAATCTTCTCACACAGGCCCTCGGCATCCGCCCCGATCCGGAGGTGGACGTGGTCGCGGACGTCGTCGAGCCCGGGGACGCCTACCTTCTTTGCACGGACGGCCTAATGGCCCACCTCTCCGATGCCGACATCCTCTCCATCCACGGCGGAGCCTCAACCGCCGAGGATCGCCTGCAACTGCTCATCGACGAAACAAACCGCCGCGGGGGACAGGACAACGTGACCGTCGCCCTCGTCGAAATCCCTCCCGCCTGACATCCATGCCGAAGGACCTTGCGGAGATTCTTGATCCCGCCCAAATCGAGCGGAGC
Source organism: Nitrospiria bacterium (assembly GCA_919903025.1). Taxonomy (GTDB): domain Bacteria; phylum Nitrospirota; class RBG-16-64-22; order RBG-16-64-22; family RBG-16-64-22; genus RBG-16-64-22. The sequence goes on from CAKKSE010000027.1 coordinate 13,055, forward strand.
CGGAGTCTCCTCGCCGACCTTGGGTTCGACAACCCGGATCTCGCCCTCAAGAACCTTTCCCAAATGGCGGGACGGGCGGCGCCGGCAGTCCCCGTCTCGTCCGCCCTCGCGTCCCTGGTGGAAAAGATCGGCGCCTCGGCCGATCCCGACCAGGCTCTCAACTTTCTCGAGCGGATGACGGCCGCCTCCCCGGATCCTTCTCGCCTTCTCTCCCGCTTGGGCGACCCCGATCCCGCCCGCCGCCTCGCCGCGCTGTTGGGCGGGTCGTCCTTCCTCGCGGGAACGCTCCTCGAGGACCCGGATGAATGGGTCGAGTGGCTGTCCCAGCGCGATCTCCTGGATCGCGCCCGCGACGTCCCCGCCATGCTCGCGGACCTCGATTCCATGATCCCGCAAGGGGCATCCGTGGAAACGACCCATTCCGTTCTCCGCCGGTTTCATCGGCGCGAAATGATTCGGATCGCCCTTCGCGACCTCCTGGAAGCCGCCCCCCTCCCCGAGACGGCTGGCGAGATCAGCGCCTTGGCCGAAGCGTGCGTCCGCGCCGCCTGCCGGACCGCGTGGGATGCGCTCTCGTTACGCCACGGGACGCCCCGGTTCCAGGACGACTTTGGGGCATGGAAAATCGGGCGGTTCTCCGTCATCGGCATGGGAAAGCTCGGAGGGAAAGAGCTGAACGTATCCTCCGACATCGATCTCATCTTTGTCTGCTCGTCCGAACGCGGGGACACCACGGGGATCATCGCTCCAGACGGAAGCGCCTCGGGAAAGATCGGAAACCACCAGTTCTTCACCCGCGTCGCCGAGACGGTCATCAGGCTGATCAGCGCGCCAACGGAGGACGGGATGGTCTTCCGGGTCGACACCCGACTCCGGCCCGAGGGAGAGAAGGGGGACCTCGTCTCCTCGCTCCGCTCGTACGAGATTTACTACGAATCGTGGGGCAAGACGTGGGAGCGCGCGGCCCTGATCAAGGCCCGGCCGATCGCGGACGACGAGTCGCTGGGCGAGGAATTCCTGGCCCTGATCCGCCCGTTCGTCTACCGCAAGTATCTCGACTTCGGGTCCATCACGGAAATCCGCGACATGAAGTTCAAGATCGACCAGTCGCTCATGGCGCGCCGCTCCGCCGGGATCAACATCAAGCTTGGGACCGGGGGAATCCGCGAGGTTGAGTTCCTGGCCCAGGCGTTCCAACTCATCCACGGCGGGCGCGATCCGTCCATCCGCGAAAGGAGCACGGCCCCCGCCCTCCGTGCGATCGCCCGCCGCGGCATGATCTCGCCGGACGAGCGGGACGCGCTGATTTCGGCCTACTACTTTCTCCGATCCCTGGAGCACCGGATCCAGTTCGCCCAGTTCCGCCAGACGCACGATCTGCCGACGGGCAACCGCGAGCTCCGCGTCCTCGCCCGGCGGATGGGGTACAACGACCGGACCGATGCGTCCGCGGCCGAACAGCTCATGGGCGACTACCGCCGGCACACCAAGACGGTCCGGACGATCTTCGACCACTTGCTGACTCTCCCCCCCGAAGGCGAGACCGAAGACCTCGCGTCCGAGTTCCTCCCTCTCGTCCGGGGCGAAATGGCGAAGGAGGAAGCGCTGGACCTTCTCGGTCGTCTTGGATTTTCCGACCCGCCGGCAGCGCTCCGGAACCTCCGCCTTCTGACCGAAGGGCCCCCGCTCGCGCACTACACGCCCGGCGCCCGGCGCCTCATCCTTCAGATACTTCCCGACGCTCTGCCGGTCGTCCTCCGATCCGCCCATCCGGACAGGGCCCTGGCCCACCTCGAAGCCTTCACGGAGGCGATGGGCGCCAGGGAATCGTTCTATTCCGTCATCCGGTCCCACCCGAAGACGCTCGAGCTTCTCGTGACCCTGTTCGCGGGCAGCGCCTACCTGGCCCAGCGCTTGATCACCCAGCCGGAGCTGTTTGATCTGGTCTTTCTAGAGGCCGACCTCTTGAGCCCTAAGGACGCCCCCCGCCTGAGACGGGAGCTCGCTTCACTCCTCGCCCCCGCCGCGTCCGACGAAGACCGGGCCCGTCTGATTCGCCGCTTCGTGCGCGAGGAAGAGATCCGCATCGGTCTGAGAGATCTGGTTCTCGGCGTAGGGACGCTCCGGACCAGCCGCGAGATCGCGCGCCTGGCCGAGGCGAGCCTCCAGGCGGCCTCGGACTTCGCGTGGTCCAGCCTCAGCGGCCTCTACGGTCCTCCCGTGTCCTCTTCCGGACGACCATGCCCGTACGCGATATTCGCCGCCGGGAAACTCGGCGGGCGCGATATGCTCTACTCATCCGACCTCGATCTCGTCTACCTCTACGCCGAAGAAGGCGACACGACGGGGGGAACGCGGGAGGCGATCTCGAACAGGGAGTTCTTCTCGAAACAGGCCGAGCGGATCTTTGCCCTGCTCAGCGAGCCGACCGCCGACGGGATCGCCTTTCGCTCCGACACACGGCTCCGGCCCACGGGATCGAAGGGGCCGGTTGCCGTCACCCTGAATTCCGCCCTCCGGTATTACGCCTCCGAGGCGGAGGTCTGGGAGCGTCTCGCGATGACCCGCCTTCGCGCCGTTGCCGGCGACAAGGCGTTCGCGCGGCTCTTCCTCGACGGTCTGGCGGCCGCGGTCTACTCCCAACCGCCCTCCGGGTTCAGGGAAGCCGTCGCCGCGATGCGGCGAAAAATGGAAGAAGAAGCCGGGGAAGCAAGAGAAGGCGTCAACATCAAGGCCGGGCGGGGCGGAATCGTGGACGTCGAGTTCATCGCGCAGGGGTTGACCCTCGAGCACGGCGGTTCCGATCCCTGGCTCCGCGTTCCGAACACGCTTACGGCGCTTCGCCGCCTCCGCCGCCGCGGTCACCTGCCTCAGGCGGCCTACCGGGACCTGGCCCAGGCCTATCTGTTCCTCCGGCACGCCGAGAGCCGGCTCAGGATCGTCCACAACATCTCGTCGAACGTTCTCCCGAACGACCCCGTCCAGAGGCGCCTTCTCGCGCGGCGGATGGGGTATCCGGACGACGCCTTGGGCAAAGCCGAAGACAAGCTCGATCGAGACCTGGTCCTGCACACATCTGCCGCCAGGCGGCGGTTCAACGATCTCTTTGAGGTATCCATCGAGGAATCGAAGACATGAAACGCTTCGCCGTCATCCTGCTCCTGCTCGGCTTGCCCGCCGGCCTCTCGGCCCAGAACGCGGGATCGCCCCAGACCCTGGATCCAGCCTCGCTTTCCCCAGCCGCGCGAATTGAGTTCGAGATCAACAGGTCCTATTACGACCGTTATCGATCGATGGTGGAGCTGGCGGGCCGGATCAAGCTCGATTCGCTGAAGAAACAAATCTCGGACTTGGGGGCAATCCTGGGCAAAACCACGGGCAAGGCTAGGCGCCCGCCTCAAGACCCCCGCCCGGGCTGGGAACGAAGGGGAAGAGAGTTCGGGCGGGCGGCCGCGGAGACGCGGCGGAACATTCTGGCGGTTCAGTCCTTCCGGACGGCCGATCCGCCAACGATCCCGATCGATTCGACGACCAGCGCCGATCCGAGCCTCCAGGTCCTGAGCGACAACAGGCGGTCGATCCGGGAAGACGTCCGCCACAAGAAGGAAATCGCCGCCCTTGCCGTCCAGATCCTGTCCCGCCTTGAACGGGACTTCCAATCCTTCGTCTTGTTCGTTCAACAGAAAGGCGGACGCGGGGACGCCGGAGAGATCGCCGCGGAACGGATCCGCGGCCTTCACGCCACGCTCTCGCTTCTTCAGGCCTACGTCGATGAGCTTCAGTCCCTCGACTTCCGCGCCTGCGGACCGTGACCGTCTCTATGCCCCGAACATCTCTCTCAGGAGCCCCTTCCCCCATTCCCTCCGGAGCATGACGAGCTGGGGCTTGGCGTCGTTGTCGCTCTTGCCCTTCGTGATCACCGCGGGCTTCCCGTCCTTGTCCTTCCCGTGCGACCAGTCGGCCCGGACCATGATCGCGCTGTCCATCGAAACCAGCGGATTGCAGATGTTGTGCGGCGCGCCGGGACCTTCGGTCTTCGCCCCGAACCCCTGGGCGATTGCCCGTCATACCGGACCTCTGCCGATCGGGCTCAGCGGAAGACGGACGGTGAAGCAGGTTCCGATTCCCTCCTCGCTCTCGACGTCGATCGTTCCGCCGTGGCCGCTCACGATCCCGTAGCTGATGGATAGGCCCAGACCCGTTCCCGTCCCCTGCGGCTTGGTCGTGAAGAACGGTTCGAATACCCTGGACCGGTTTTCGGGGGGGATTCCGCATCCGTTGTCGATCACGGAGATCCGGATGCGGTCCCCGTCGAGGGCGCTCACGATCCTCACTTCTCCCTCTCCGCTCAGCGACTGGACCGCGTTCAGGACGATGTTGAAAAAGACCTGTTCCATCTGGTAGGGATCGGCCAGGACCTCCGGAAGCGACGGGTCGAGGTCGAACGTCACGGAGAAGCGCTTGTCCGGATTCGCCCGCTCGATCCGCTGGACCGATTCGCGGACGAGCCTGTTCATGTCGGTGGACCTCTTCTCGGGAGGCATCTGGCGGGCGTAGTTCAGAAGATCACGGACGATCCGGGCGCACCTCTTTCCGTAGTCGGATATTTCCTGGAGAGGCACGCGGTCCGCGTGGTCGGCGGGAAGGCGCCTTAGGAGAACGCCTGATATTCCGATCACCGCGGACAGGGGATTGTTGATCTCGTGAGCTACGCCCGCCGCCAGCTTCCCCACGGAGGCAAGCCTCTCCGACTGGCGAACTTTCTCTTCGAGCCGGCGGGTCTGCGTGATGTCCCGGATCGTCTCCACGGCCCCGGCCACGCGCCCATCCTCGTCTTGCAGGGGGGCGACCGTCTTGATCACTCTGATCGGCCGCCCTGTCTTGGTGATAAGGCCCATCTCCTCGCGCCGGGCCGAGGGCGCGCCGTTTCCGCCCGCCAGAAAGCAGTCCGCCACGCAAGGCGGATTCCCGAGGATCTCCACGCAAGGACGCCCGAGGACCTCGTCGGCCGAGAAGCCCAGGACGGACAGCGCGGCCGGGTTCATGAACGTGACCCGGCGTCCCGCGTCGACGGCGACCATCCCGTCCGGGACGGACTGGACGATGGCCTCCGTCCGGCGTTTCTCGCGGACGAGGTCGCCGAACGTCCGTTTGAGGCTCTCCGTCATGGTCTGAAACGCGGCCGCCAGTTCCCCGATCTCGTCTCCGCGGTTGACGGCGATCGGATGAGTCATGTCTCCCCGGGCGATCCGGCCGGCACTGGCTGTCAACTGGCGGATGGGACGGGTGATCAGGCCGCTGGCCGCGAAAGCCAGGAGCGAGCCGACCACGACCGCTACAGCCGCCACGCCGATTCCTCGGAGGACGGTTGACCGGAGCGATTGGTAGACGGCCGCCTCGGAGAACTCGAGCCGCAGGACGCCGAGCGTGTCGCCCCGCAGCCGGACCGGCGCCCCGACGGCCATCACGGCTTCGCTTCCGCTTCCCCAGTGTTGAACAACCGCCCCTTCCCCCGCGGCGGCCTGGAGGAACAGGTCGTCCGATCCCTTGTCGCCCAAGCGGTCGATATCGGTGTGGGCGAGGATGACGCCGTCGGGACCGAGAAGCGCGCCCGCGATGAGGTCCGACCCGCGCTTGGTTTCATGGAGCAGGGCGTTCAGCGTGCCGAAGTCACGATTGACGAGGTGCGGAAGCGCGGAGACGGAGAGGACCCTAGCGACCTGTGTCCCCTTCTGCTCGACGAGGGACGAGATCTGCCGGGTCTCGTCCCGCACCTCGACAACGGTCAGGACGACCGCCAGGAGGATCAACAGGCCCAGGATGAGAAGGAGGATTTTCGGAAAGAGGCGCATACCGGGATGCCCGCAGACCTGCGATCAGTGAGACTTGCGGATGAGTGCCGCCACGGCGTCGTAATCGGCGTCACGCGCCGGCTCGAATGCCCTGGCCCGGAACGGCGCGAGGACCGACGGATCGCGCGCCTCCGTCAGGGCGAGCCGGATCCGCTCCACGATGTCCCAGTTCAACCCCTTCCGGACGGCGATCGGAAAGTCGGGGATCTCCGGCGTCACCGCGAGAACGCGCATCTTGTCGACGATGCCCCGCTCCTTGCCCGCCAGCTCCGAAAGGTCGACGGCCCCGGCGTCCACCGTCCTGTTCAACACGGAATAGATGATAGAGTCCAGCTTTCCGATGAAGACGAAATCGACGTCGCGGTCGGGATTGACGCCCGCGTCCCGAAGCAATTGCCGCTGGAGAACGTAGCCGCAGACCGCGTCAGGATGAAGCGCGCCGACCTTCTTTCCCTTGCGTTCAAGTCGCGGCGTTCTTGCGGGGGGAAATCAACCACAGTCTATCACATCGAACCGGCCCTATTTCAAGATCTCCGCCAGCCGCGTCCCAGCCCACGGCCGGCGCCCTCGCCTACTTCTCCAGTTCCCGCTTGGTCAGGAGCTTCGAAAGCTCGACGCCCGGCTGATCGAACGGATCGATTCCGTAGAGCCCGCCCGCGACGACGGTCGCCTCCTCGAGCAGGAAGAGAAGTTGGCCGACCGCGTGCGCACTCACCGCCGGAAGATCGATCCGGATCACCGGCCGCCCGGTCCTGTGAAGCGCCTCCTCCGTCGCCGCCTGCTCCGCGTTCATCAGCCCGCCCAGTTCATGTCCTCCCAGGAGCGCGCAGGTCTTGGAGCCGGGGAACGACCGGGGAATCGGGACCCGCTTGCCGAACTTCGCCGCCCGGACGAAGACGTAAACTTTGTCGTCCGGTCCCTCCATGTAGAGCTGGAGCTGTGAGTGCTGATCCACCGGGCCGGACGCCGCGATCGGCGTCTGGCCGGAATGAACTTCGCGTCCTTCTCGATCGCGCGCTTTGCCAAGCGATTCCGCCCAGAGCTGTCGGAACCAGAATCCGATCTCCCGAAGGGCCGAGGCGTAAGGCATGAAGACGACCGTGCGCTTGCCCCGGGCGGTGTCGGCCAGATAGAGAAGCCCCGCCAGGCGCCACGCGGCGTTCGTGTCCATCGAGGACAACGAGGTGCGATGACGCATCTCCCGCGCCCCGGCGAGGAGTCCGCGGATATCGATCCCGGCAACCGCGGCGGGCAGCAGTCCGACGGACGTCAGCGTGGAGAACCTCCCCCCCACGTTGGCCGGAACGGGAAGCGTCGCGTACCCCTCTTCACGCGCGATCGCGCGGAGATCTCCTTTGTCCTGATCGGTCGTGGCGATGATTCTTTCCGCGTGTCTCTTGCCGGCGGTTTTCGACAGGACCTTCCGAATGACGAGAAAATTCGCCATCGTCTCCGCCGTTCCGCCCGACTTGGTCACGACGTTGACCACGGTTTTCCGCAAGTTCAGCGCATCCAGGACCGCGGCCAGATAGTCCGGATCGGGGTTCTCGAGGAAGAAGACGCGCGGACCTTTTCGCGTCTTCCGGGGCAGGAGGTTGTGGAACGGATGGGCCAGGGCGGATTGAAGGGCGACCGCCCCGAGGGACGATCCGCCGATCCCGATCACGACGAAGTCGTCGGCCGTCTCGCGGACCAGCCGCGCCGCGCGAAGGATCGGACGGACATCCTGATCCGGGAGGGCGCGATAGCCGATCTGCCCCTCTTTCTCCATCCGGCCGATCCGGTCCCGGACCTCGATCAACCGGGGTTTGAGGCCCGCCAGTTCATCCCTGGCGATCCTGCCGGCCTGGGATTCCTGCTCGAATACCTTCCGATCGTCAATCTCAACCGGGCCGCGTCTATTCATCGTAACCTCTCATCGTTGCCGCCTCAGGAACGAATATCCTTCCACAATGATGACGATCAGAACGACCGTGAACCCCGCCGCCACGCCGCCGATGTCGGCGATCTGCCATTTGGCGGCGGCGAAGAAGAGAAAAAAAACGGCCGACAGCTTGGTCAGGTGATAAAGCGGCGTCATCCCGCGAACACGCGCCCCGGTCAGAGAGGCGTAGTAATCGACCGCCCGGACGAGCCAGTGGAAATTAACGAGGCCCGCCACGCCCCCGAGGAGCAGTGACAGACCGAAGAAGACCCGGTCCAGCAGAACGGCCAGGCTAAACCCGATCATCAGGGCGAAGAGCGACTCGAGGTCGATCCGCGTGATCAGGCGCTGGATTTCGGCGGCGGACTCCATGACCCGGCCCTAGACTCCCCGGAGCGCCGCGCGCGCGGCTTGAAGCGTCTTTCGAATATCCGTCCGCGTGTGCGCGCCGGACAGGAACGCGGCCTCGAACTGCGAGGGGGGCAGGAACACGCCGTTTCGAAGCATCCCTCCAAAGAACCTCCCGAAGGCCGCCGTGTCGCACTGCCGGGCCTCGTCGTAGTTCGAAGGAGGCCGCTTCGAGAAGAAGAGAGTGAACATCGAACCGACCCGCGCCAGGGAAACGCGGTCCCGGGCGGGACCCGCGGCAATGGCGTCACGGAGTCCTTCTTCGAGCAGAATCGACGCCGCCTCCAGCCGACTGAAGAACCCCGGCTCGCGGATCGCTCGGAGCATCTCGATGCCCGCGGCCACGGCCAGCGGATTTCCCGAAAGGGTCCCCGCCTGATAAACCGGTCCTGACGGCGCGATCATCTCCATGATGTCCCGCCGTCCGCCGTACGCGCCGATCGGGAGGCCCCCGCCGATCACCTTTCCCAGGCATGTCAGGTCGGGCAGAATTCCGAACAGGGCTTGGGCGCCGCCCCGCGCCAGGCGGAAGCCCGTCATCACTTCGTCGAAGACGAGTAGAGAACCGTGCCGCTTCGTCACCCGCCTCAGCCCTTCCAGGAACCCCGGTTTGGGGACGACCACGCCCATGTTGCCCGGAACCGGCTCGACGATGACGGCCGCGATCCTTTTCCCCTCCCGACGTAACGTCTCGCGCACAGCCGCCGGATCGTTGAACGGCAGGATGATCGTGTCCCGGGCTGTCCCGCGCGTCACGCCCGGAGAATCGGGAACGCCGAACGTCGTGGCGCCCGACCCGGCGGCGACGAGGAGGGAATCGTTGTGCCCGTGATAGCACCCCGCGAACTTGACGATCTTCTCGCGCTTCGTGAAGGCCCGGGCCAGCCGAAGCGCGCTCATGGTGGCTTCCGTTCCGGAGTTGACGAGCCTCACCATCTCGATCGAAGGGACCGCCCGGACGATCTCCTCCGCCAGCCGAACCTCTCCCTCAGTCGGAGCGCCGAACGAGAAACCGGCCTCGCCCGCGCGCCGCACGGCGTCGACCACCCTGCGCGGAGCGTGCCCCAGAATCATCGGACCCCACGACAGGACATAGTCGATGAACGTCCGCCCATCGGCGTCGATGACCTTCGACCCCCGCGCCCTCGAGATGAACAGGGGGTTTCCGCCCACCGACTTGAACGCCCGCACGGGGGAGTTCACGCCGCCGGGGATGA
>CAKKSE010000027.1:22555-30047 GCA_919903025.1 Nitrospiria bacterium
TTCACCCATTCACCGATTCACCGTTTTCTTTCAATCGCCTCACGACCCGCTCCGCGAGCCAGCCCGTCACGAGCCCCGTCGGGAGCGCCAGACCCATGAGAACGGGAAGCAGGTACAACACGCCCGCGTGACGGGTATAGATCAGGCCGGCCACGGCGAGCTGGGCAACATTGTGAAGGAACGCCCCGGCCAGGCTCACGCCGACGAGGCTCAAACCTCCTCCCGCCGCCTTGTGCAGGAGGCCCATTCCAACGGTCGCCGCCGTTCCGCCGGCCAGTGCCAAAAAAAAACCCGGACCCAGCAGTTGACCGGCGATGAGCGATCCGACGACGACGCGGACGACCGTCACCATGAGAGCGCTTCCCAGGCCGAACAGCGACAGCACGACGAGCGTAACGATGTTCGCGAGTCCCAGGCGCATCCACGGGACGGGCATCGGGATCATCCCTTCCAGCGTGTGGATGACGACGGCCGCCGCCGCCAGCGAGGCCAGGCGCGTCTCGTTCACCGGGTGATTCCGTCGTACTTCTCCCCTCCCCGGCCGGCCACGCGAACGTTGAACCGGTTCGGAAGGCAGACGATCTCCTCGGTCTCCCGGTGGATCCATCCCTGCGCCGCGCAGATCTTGTTGGAGCAGGACGCCTCCCGAACGCGAATCCGGCCGCCGCTCACCTCGACCGTGTTGGACCCGTGCGGCGATTCGATCTTGAGCATACGGTCCACGGAGAGGGCCAGTTTCTCCCGGAGAACGCCGTTGACCTCGATCACGGCCTCCTCGCCTGCGGGACGGGATCGCGAGGCAAAGGCGACGCCCGCAGCCGTCGCGGCCAGAAGGAGGACGAAGACAACGACGTCCCCCGCCGTGATGATACGGTCAGGACGCAAGCCCTTCCACCTTTCCCGCTAGTCCCGGCGTCACGTGGACCCGGCCCTCCCGGTCCACGATGACCGCCTCGACGCCGGGAAACGACTGGACGAGGCCGATCCCCTTTTCGGGGCCGAGGACGAACGCGGCCGTAGAGAGCGCGTCGGAGAGAATCGTCGTCGGGGCGAGGACCGTCGCGCTTCGGCTGGCCGCCGCGGGCCGACCCGTGGCCGGATTGAGGATGTGATGGTAGCGAATGCCGTCCTTGATGAAATATCTTTCGTAGTCGCCGGACGTGGAGACGCTCCGATCGGCGATCCTGAGGCTCCCGAGGACAGCTCCCGGCTCCCGGGGATGCTGGATCCCCACGTGCCAGGCAACCCCCGGCGCCTTCTCCCCCACCGCCCGGATGTCCCCCGCCACGGCGACCATGGCGCTGGACACTCCGTGCTTCCGAAGCGTTTCGGCCGCGCGATCGGCCGCGTATCCCTTGGCGATCCCGCCCAGATCGACCTTCATTCCCTTGCGCTCGAGCCTGACCGTCCTGAGGTTCGGATCGACGGACATGTTGCGCCAGTTGACGAGCGTCCGGGCCCGTTCGATCTCTTCCTTCGGCGGAACGAACCGGTCCTTCACCTCGAATCCCCAGAGCGAGACGAGCGGCCCGATCGTCGCGTCGAACGCCCCTCCCGAACGGTCGGAAATCCGCAGTGCCTCCGCCAGGACCTCGATCGTTTCGGCCGAAACGAGAACCTCCCGCGCGCCCGCGGCCGCGTTGATCCGCCCGAGGTCCGATTCTTCCGAGAAGAACGTCAGAACGCCTTCAAGCCGGCGGATCTCCTCGAAGGCGGCGCTCATCGCCCTGCTTGCATCCTCCTCGGCCAGGCCGGCCACCGTAATCGTCACAACCGTTCCCATAAGGTACTGAGTCCGCCGGTGGACGTCGCTCGACTCCCGGCATCCGGCCGCCATGAGAAAGACGATAACGAGGACAACCCCCGCCTTCCTCATGCCGACACCTTCTCCCCGGCGTCGAGGGTCCGTTTCAGATACCGCCCCGTGTGCGAGGCGGGATTCCGGATGATATCCTCCGGCGTCCCCTCGGCCACGACCGTCCCGCCCCCCTCGCCCCCTTCCGGTCCGAGGTCGATGATCCAGTCGGACGTCTTGATCACGTCCAGGTTGTGCTCGATCACGATGACCGTGTTCCCCTGATCCACGAGGCGGGTCAACACGTCCAGGAGCTTCTGAATGTCGGCAAAATGAAGGCCCGTGGTCGGTTCGTCGAGGATGTAGACCGTGCGGCCCGTTGACCGGCGGGTCAGCTCGCGCGACAGCTTCACCCGCTGGGCTTCCCCCCCAGATAGCGTCGTGGCGGCCTGACCCAGGGCGATGTATCCCAAGCCGACGTCTTCGAGCGTGTCCAGCTTGTGCTTGACGGCCGGCACGGCGTCGAAGAAGACGGCCGCCTGCGAGACGGTCATATCGAGGACGTCGGCGACCGTCTTCCCTTTCCAGAGGACGTCCAGCGTTTCCCGGTTGTATCTCTTCCCTCGGCAGACCTCGCAGGTCACGTAGACATCCGGAAGGAAGTGCATCTCGATCCGGATCACGCCGTCGCCCTGGCACGCCTCGCACCGCCCCCCTTTCACGTTGAAGGAGAACCGCCCGGGGGCGTAGCCGCGCATGCGGGCTTCGGGCGTTTGGGAGAAGAGATCGCGGATGTCGTTGAAGACGCCGGTGTAGGTCGCGGGGTTGCTCCGGGGGGTCCGGCCGATCGGCGATTGGTCGATGTCCACGACCTTGTCCACCTGTTCGATCCCGACGATCTTCTCGTGCGCGCCGGGCTTATCCGTCGCCCGGTTGAGCTTTTGCGCGAGGGCCTTGTAGAGGACGTCGATGATCAACGTGCTCTTCCCCGAGCCCGAGACGCCCGTCACGGACGTCATCGTGCCGAGCGGAAAACGAACGTCGATTGTCCTGAGATTGTTCTCCGAGGCCCGCGTGACGGTCAGCAAGCCCCTTGGCTTCCTCCTCCGCTCCGGAGAAGGAATGGACAGGCGTCCCGATAGATACCTGCCCGTCAGCGAATCCTCGTGCCGGAGGATCTCGCGGGGAGTTCCTTGAGCGACGATCTCGCCCCCGTGGACGCCGGCCCCCGGCCCCATGTCGATGACGTAGTCGGCCTCGAGAATCGTCTCCTCGTCGTGTTCGACCACGATGACGGTGTTGCCGACGTCGCGGAGCCGTTTCAGCGTCGCGAGGAGCCGGGCGTTGTCTCTTTGGTGAAGACCGATCGACGGCTCGTCCAGGATGTAGAGAACACCCATCAACGAGGACCCGATCTGCGTGGCTAGGCGGATCCTCTGCCCCTCTCCTCCCGAAAGCGTCCCGGCCGCGCGGTCGAGCGTCAGGTAGTCGAGGCCCACGTTAACGAGGAAGCCCAGGCGCTCACGGATCTCCTTCAGGACCCGTGCGGCGATCTCCTGTTCCGCGGGAGAAAGGGGGACGGTTTGGAAGAAGTCGAGCGTCCGGGCGATCGACAGCCCGCTCACGTCGGCGATCGACCGGCCCGCGATTTTGACGGCGAGCGACTCGGGCTTCAGCCTTCGGCCGTTGCACGCGGCGCACGGGTGCGCACCCATGTAGGCTTCAATCTCCTCCCGGACCGGTCCCGACTCCGTCTCCCGGTAGCGCCGCTCCAGGTTCGGGATGATCCCCTCGAAAGGGCGGCGGTAGACGTGCCGTCGGCCCTCCCGTTCGAAGAAGAACGGAATCTCATCCTCGCCGGAGCCGTAAAGAAGGATGCGCTGGTGCTCCGGCGCCAGGTCCTTGAACGGCGTCGTGATCCGGAATCCGTAGTGCGTGGACACGGCGTCGAGCATCTGGAAGAAGTAGAAGGAATTTCGGTGCGCCCAGGGGTGGATCGCCCCCTCGCGGAGGGAGAGGGACGGGTCCGGGACAACCAGGTCCGGATCGACGTCGAGCTTGATCCCCAGGCCGTCGCAGGCCGGGCAGGCGCCGTGGGGCGAGTTGAACGAGAACATTCTCGGGGTCAGCTCGGGCAGGGAGATCCCGCACCGGGGACAGGCGAGCTTCTCCGAAAAGACCAGGTCCTTTCCCCCGTCGACGAGGTTGACGAGGACCAGCCCCTCGGCGTGCCGGAGGGCCGTCTCGATCGAATCGGCCAGACGCCGCTCGATCCCCTCCTTCACCGCGAGCCGGTCCACGACGATCTCCACGGCGTGCTTCTTCTTCCGGTCGAGATCGATCTTCTCGGAAAGGTCCCTGAGGACGCCGTCGATCCGGGCGCGGACGAACCCGTGCTTCTGCATCTTGAGGAACTCGCTCTTGAACTCCCCCTTCCGCCCCCGAACGATCGGGGCGAGGATCTGGATGCGGGTCTTCTCGGGCAGGGCGGCGACCTGGTCGACGATCTGGGAGACGGTCTGGGCGGCGATCGGGTCGCCGCACTTGGGGCAGTGGGGACGTCCCGCGCGGGCGAAGAGGAGCCGCAGGTAATCGTAGATTTCCGTGACCGTCCCGACCGTCGACCGCGGGTTTCGGCTCGTCGTCTTCTGTTCGATCGAGATCGCGGGCGACAACCCCTCGATGGAGTCAACGTCCGGCTTCTCCATTTGTTCGAGGAACTGCCGGGCGTAGGCCGAAAGGGATTCGACGTACCGGCGCTGTCCCTCGGCGTAGATCGTGTCGAAGGCGAGGGACGACTTCCCAGACCCGGAAAGGCCCGTGATGACCACGAGGCGGTCCCGCGGGATCGAGACGTCGATGTTCTTGAGATTGTGCTCGCGCGCGCCGCGGATGACGATGGAGCGCGAAGCGCTTTCGCTCTCGCTCACCTGCAATGCTCCAAAGAAAGACCGAAGATCGCTATATTACCACGTCCCGCCGCCGCATCGCGGTCCAAAAAAGCCGAACGGGGCGCATTCTCGGCTGGACAGGAAGCCCTCCCGCGGATAGAATACGCCCCGTTTGCGAGCCGCGTGATCATTATCCGGAGGAGGAAATCGATGAGACCTTTCCCTGGAAGACGGACACGAACCATGTTCATCTGCGCTGGGGTCATTGGGGCTCTCGCGGCATGGCCGGTCCAGGCCCACGCCCAGACGGTCGGGGCGCCCGCGAATCCCCTCGGGTTCAACAAGATCGGCGTGGGGGGCCAATTCGAGTTCGACAAGCGGGACGTTCACGACTCCTCGGAGCACTACAAGCTGGAGACCTCCCGCCTGGCCGTCAAGGGGATGTACGGCGTCGACCAGGGAATCGATCTGTACCTCAAGCTCGGCGCGGCCGATGCCGCCGTCTCAGGAGCGGATTTCAACGGCGACTTTGGCGCTTCTCTCGGCGTCGGGGCCAAGATCCAGGTCATGAACTTTCAGGCGATACCAGCCCTCAAGGTGAACGCCGACGTGCAGGTCAGTTACCTTCAATCCAAGGACGGAGGCAAGGAACTGGCGGGGTGGGACATGGCGGCGGCCGGGATCGCCGCCTACACGCACGGACAGATCGTCCCGTACGCAGGCATCCGGCTCTCGTACATGAATCTGGACGGCTCCGGAGGAATGACGAACCTTCGCCTGGACGACAATATCGGCCTGGTGGCCGGCATCGACATCCGGATCCAGCCCCAGCTCGATCTGAATATCGAGGGGCGTCTTCTCGACACGACCGGCCTCACGGTCGGCGTGACGTACCGGTTCTAGCGGGAGACATTCCCGAGCGAGAAGTCACAACGCATCCTCGGCGGCCCGAGACGCGGGAATAGCGGCAAAACGGCTTGAACCAGCGATGCCTGGACGATAGAATGTTTAATCGCAAGGTTCCTTGCGGCCGCATGAGGGATCGCTGGATGACAACCCTGTTGCTCCACAGGCTCTCCCCTCGCGCCGCTCTGCCGGCTTCGCCGGCGGAGCGGGAGTTCCGGTACCTTTGGGTGGAACTGCTTCTCAACCCCGCCCTCGCGGCCCAACTTTACAGGGACTCCCCCGCTCTCCAGGAGCCATTCAGCCGCGCCGCCACATGGTACGTTGCGTACAAAGGATACTTGAATTCCCTCGGGTTGTTCAACGACACGATCGAAAAGGTCGTGGCGGAGGGCTTGGTCCGGCCCGGCCCGCTGGACCGGAGGGAATACAACCAGCACTACCGCGAACTGCTGAAGGGTCTTCAGGTCCTATGGGAAGAGAAAGACAAGAGGAACTCGAACGGATCGCGGAATTTCTCGCCGCCCGCAACGAACCGATAACGATCATTGTCATCGGCGGCACGGCCAAGGCGCTCTTCGGCCTGCCGCGCCGGACGCTCGACATCGACGCCGAGATCGCCTGCTCGGACGAAGCCTATGCCGGACTCCAATCCTTCCTCGCCGCTCACAAGATCCCGGCGAACATCGGGGAGAACATCAGCCAGTGGGGGACAATCCCTCTCCCCCAAGGATACCGCGAGCGGGCCGTCGAGATCCTGCGCAAGGGAAGCGTATCCATAAAGCTCCTCGATCCCGCCGACTATGTTTTCTCGAAACTTGCCCGCGGAACCGAAATCGACGAACAGGACGCGCTCGATGTCTGCGCCGCCAAACGGATCAAACCGGACGCCGTAAGAAATCGCCTCGGACTCGTCAGACTCCCCAAGGATCCGGAAACGCGCTTTTTTCTCGAACGGGTTGAGAGATTCCTCAAGCGGCTCGAACAAGCCGTTCCTTGACCGGCCGCTGGAGATCCCCGGAAAAGAAGTCCCCCTCCCTTGCGGGAGGGGGAGAGTCTTGGGGGTGGACAACATCAGGAGGACCGTCGAGGCAACGCCTCGCCGCCCCTGAACTCGAAGTCTGGCTGTTCCTGCCCTTCTCGAAGTCCCGATTCACTTCT
Organism: Nitrospiria bacterium; assembly: GCA_919903025.1. Classification (GTDB taxonomy): domain Bacteria; phylum Nitrospirota; class RBG-16-64-22; order RBG-16-64-22; family RBG-16-64-22; genus RBG-16-64-22. Next base: position 29,306 of record CAKKSE010000027.1, read on the forward strand.
TCACCGAACCGCCGGTTCGTTCCGTTCTTTTCACCCCCACCCTATTCCCCCCCCCTCAAGGGGGAGGGGATTCCCATGTGGGCGGCCACGGAGGGCCGCCCCTACGGTTTTCTTTTCTCTCCTCCCCCCTGGCGGGGGAGGACAAAGGTGGGGGGGGTAGTTCCCCGACCAATACGAGGTCCCTAGAACTTCTCGAAATCCCCGTCCGGCTCGCCGTGTCCGGGATGCTCCGCTACGGCCGCCATCGTTTCGTGGGTGCCGTTTTCCTTTCCCTTCACCCGCGCCTTAGACTTTCCTTTGGCCGCTCCGCCGGCCGGCGTTACGTGCGCGACTTGGACATGGTGCGCGGGCGCTTTTCGCGCGCCCGTCTCTTCCGGCTCGCGCTCTCTTGTCTCGCGCTGAGGCGCCGCAACGTGCCGAGCGGCCGTCCGCCGCTCGCTCGCCGCGCGGGTTTCCGTTTCCTCTCCGCCGATCTTGAAGAATGAAATCGCATCCGCAAGGTTCGTCGCCTGGCCGCTCATCTCCTCGGCCGTCGTCGCGAGCTGTTCCGCGGCGGAGGCGTTCTGCTGTGTGACCTGATCGAGCTGGCCCATCGCCGTGTTGATCTGATTGATCCCGGACGCTTGCTCCTGCGACGCCGCGGTGATCTCCTGAACAAGGTCCGCAGTCTTCTTGATGCTAGGCACGATCTCCTTGAGCAGGGTGCCTGCGTGCTCGGCAACCTGGACGCTGTTCGCGGCCA
>CAKKSE010000028.1 GCA_919903025.1 Nitrospiria bacterium
ACAAATCCCCCGCCCCCCGCCTCGTCCAGGAGCGGGGGAGCTAGGGCAGTCCGTTGCACGCGGTCCGGGGACAGGCAAGATGGCTTGCCCACTTCGTTGATAGCGCCTTTATGCCGCCCCTATGTACAGCAACTTCGCGACCCATCAACCCGGATCGTCCAGGCGCGAATGCACCGCTCATCGGGCCTACTGCACAGGAGGGGACCCGCCGTTTTTGGGGGTGGCGGGCGGGACATTGTTGACTAAGTGAACTTGCTTGGCACGGCTTCGGTGTTTCGGCTGTATCTGTATGTGGGGGGATAATGCCACGTCAAGCGAGGCTCTGGATGAGACCGGGAGCCGGCTCGGCCAGGCGCCGACCGAATGCCTTGAAACAGCCCGTGTTGTCGAGGCAGGCCTGGTTTCCCATCACGGTCTAATAATTGACTACATTGTGGATGTCAGGAGGCGCTGGCGCTGACTTTGGGTGAAGACCCCGGCTTCGGCTGGGCCTTGGCGCCGGGGGCGGGGACGAGGATGGGCGGCTTCTGGACGAGCCTGGTCATGTCCACCATTGCCATTGCGCCTTCGACGGGACAGCGCTCCACGCAGATTCCGCAGGAGATGCACTTCCCGAGATCAACCACGTGGAGCATTTTGAGGTCGCCCTTGATGGCGTCCGTGGGGCAGACCTTGGCGCAGATCTGGCATCCGGTGCAGGGATCGTAGATCTCGGCCTTCTGGAGGCCCCACCGGAAGTCGGTGATCGAGTCGGTGGGGCAGATCGGGATGCAGAGACCGCAGTTCGTGCACTTCTTCGGATCAATGACGGCGACGTTTTCGTCCAGCGTGATGGCGTCATAAGGGCAGATCTTCACGCAGGCGTTGCACGCCGTGCAGCCCACCTCGCATCCCTTCTTGGTCACCGCCCCCTTGTCGTGCGACTTGCACTCGACGACGACCCGGCTCGTCTCCGGGATCATCACGACGAGGTCCTTGGGGCACGGCTCGACGCAGAGCGTGCATCCCGTGCACCGCTCCTCGATGACGACCGGGATGCCGAAGGGGCTCATGTACATCGCGTCGAACGGGCACGCCTTGACGCACGACGCGAGTCCCAGGCACCCGTAGACGCACGACTTGTTCCCGCCGGCGACGAGGACGGCGGCGTTGCAGTCGTCCGCCCCCTCGTAGTCGAACTTCGTGACGGCCTTCTCGCAGTCGCCTTTGCAGAGGATGCGCGAGACGAGCCGCTCGTCGGGGACTTCGATCGTCCGGCCCATGATCGCGGCGACGGCCCGCGCGACGGAGGCGCCGCCCACGGTGCATCCCGCGAGGGGCGCCTCTCCCGCCACGACGGCCTCGGCGAACGGCATGCACCCGGGATAGCCGCAGGCGCCGCACTGCGCGTGCGGGAGGGCGTTGTCGATCTCGGTGATCCGGGGGTCGACGTCGACGTGGAACTTCTTCGCCGCCAGCCCCAGCCCCAGGCTCGCCAGCGCCCCCAGCCCTCCGAGCGTCAGGATTTCAGCGATCAAGCGTCCGTTCCTTTCATCAAACTCCCCTCCTTTGCAAGGAGGGGGAGGGGAAGGTAGAGACCAGAGACGGCCGGTCGACCGGGTCTCTCTACCCAACCCAGCCTCCCCTTACAAAGGGGAGGAGCCAAGGAAGCCGCAACAGGCGTTCTTCCCAAACCACCTACTCCCGCACCAACCCCGAGAAGCCCATGAAGGCCAGGGCGAGGAGGCCGGTCGTGATCAGCGTGATCGGCGCTCCCTGGAGAGGCTTCGCGATCTTCGCCATGGCGAGTTGTTCGCGGATGTGGGAGATGATGAAGAGCGCGACGTAGAAACCGACGGGAACGCCGATTCCGTACGTGATCATCTGAAAGAAGCCGTACTCCTTCTTCATGATCAGGATCACCGATCCCAGGACGACGCAGTTCGTCGTGATGAGCGGAAGGTAGATCCCCAGGGCCTTGTAGAGGGCGGGGAACGATTTCCGCATCACGGTCTCGACGAGCTGGACGAGCGCCGCGATCAGGAGGATGAAGACGACCGTCCGGAGAAAGGTGATGTTGAAGGGGACCAGGACGAACGTGTTCACGACCCAGCCGGAGATCGACGCGAGAAAGATCACGAAAATGACCGCCATTCCCATCCCCATCGAGTTCTCGACGTTCTTTGTCACGCCGATGAACGGGCAGAGGCCGAGCATCTTCGAGAGGACGAAGTTGTTCACGAGGACGGTGGAGATGAGGATCAGCGTGAGTTCAGCGGCCATTCGTGGGCTCCTAATGCGCGTGGGTCGTTTCGACCTTTTTCGGGCCGAGCGTCCGATAGTTGAAGTACGCCACCATGAACCCGAGGACGAGGAACGCCCCCGCCGGAAGGACGAACGCGATCATCGGGACGTAGTGCATGCCCAGGAGCGGGATCATCACCTTGTCGAAGACGGGGAAGCCCAGGACCGTTCCGCTCCCCAGGATCTCCCGGATGCCGCCCAGGAGAACGAGGGCCCACGTGAAGCCGATCCCCATCCCCAGGCCGTCTGCGATCGACCGGCCCACCGGGTTCTTCCCCGCGAAGGCTTCGGCCCGCGCCAGGATGATGCAGTTGACGACGATCAGGGGGATGAAGATCCCGAGGGCGTCGTACAGATCCGGCGACAAGGCCGCGATTCCCAGGTCCACGACGGTCACGAACGAGGCGATAATGACGATGTAGACCGGGATCCGCACCTGGTCCGGGATCACCCGCCGGAGGGCGGACACCATCGCGTTCGATCCGACCAGGACGAAGATCACGGCGACGCCCATCCCCAGGGCGTTCTGGACCGACGTGCTGACCGCCAGCGTCGGGCACATGCCGAGAATCAGCCGGAGGACAGGGTTCTCCGACCCGAGGGCGTTCGTGAAGTCCGTCCACACTCTCGACGGCTCTTTCGCCGTCCCCTCGACCGGTGCGACGATGGTTTCTTGTCTCGCGTCAGCTTCCATTGTTTGGCCGCCTATCCCTTGCTCCGGACTCCCCGCTCCGAACCCCGAACTTCTTTCCCATACTCCTTTTCGACGAACTTGAGCCCTTCCTTGACCGCTTTCGTCACGGCGCGGGGAGAAATCGTCGCGCCCGAGAACTGGTCGATCTCGCCGCCGTCCTTCTTCACGTCGAGCTTCGACCTGAGGCTCTTCCCCTTGAACGTTTCACGCCACTCCTTTTTCGCGATCTTGTCGCCGAGGCCGGGTGTCTCCTTGTGGGCGACGATCTCGATCCCCGTGAGAATCCCGTCCGGCGCGACCCCCATGAGCACGAGGATGTCCCCCGAGTACCCGTCGGGGGCCGTGACCTGGAACGCCCTTCCGACGACCTTCCCCTCCTTCTTCGCCGTGTAGACCGTCCGCCGGACATCCCTCCCGCGGGCGTCCCTTCCGTCGATCTTCTCCTCGCTCTCCTGATCCACCTCATTATCGAAGGGCGGCAGAACGTTCCGCAACAACTGAACGAGTTTCTTCCGCCGGGCCTCCTCGATCGGCCCTTTCGTCGCCTCGTAGACAAGCGACAGCGCCACGGCCGATCCGACCGCGATCGCCGTGAGAACGACGACCAGCCTGCCGACCGAATTCACGTCCGGACCTCCCCGTACCGGCGCGGTCGGGTGTACCGCTCGATCATGGGCGAGAAGGCGTTCATGATGACGATGGCGAATGAAACGCCTTCCGGATACCCGCCCCAGGTCCGGATGACCATCGTGATGACCCCGCACCCGATCCCGAAGACGATCTGCCCCCTGGGAGTCGTGGGGGAGGTGACCATGTCGGTCGCCATGAAGAAGGCGCCGATCAGCAGACCACCCGTCAGCAGATGGAAGAGAGGCCCCGCGTACCGGTGCGGATCGATCAGCCAGAAAACGAGAGCGAAGAGGACCGCCGAGAGAAGCATCGTGATCGGGATGTGCCAAGTGAGAATTCTCTTGGCGAAGAGGTAGCCCGCGCCGATCAAGAGGGCGAGCGCCGAGGTCTCCCCCAGGCTTCCGCCGATCGATCCGACGAAAGCCGCCCCGAGGCTCACGTCCGCGGCCTCGCCCAGTCCCTTCCCCGTGAGCCGGCCGACCTGGAGCTGTCCCAGGGGCGTCGCGCCCGTCACAACGTCGAGTCCCGGGAACGGCGGCGCGACAATCGGCCAGGTCGTCATCTCCACGGGAAAGGCGATGAGCAGGAAGACCCGGGAGATTAGCGCCGGATTGAAGATGTTATATCCGAGCCCGCCGTAGACCTGCTTTCCGATACCGATGGCGAACGCGCCGCCGATCGCCGACAGCCACCATGGGGACGACGGCGGCATCGTGAGGCCGAGGAGGAGGCCCGTCACGGCCGCGCTCCCGTCGCCGAGCGTGTCCTTCTCTCCCCGCGTCCGGCGGATCAGCCACTCCGTCCCGAGGGCGGACCCGACGCTCCAGAGAAGCGTCCAGGCGGCGTTCGAGCCGAAGAAATAGAGGCCGACGAGCGTCGCGGGGATGAGCGCGGCCACGACGGAGAACATGATCCGGGGCGTCGACTCCGGCGTCCGGATGTGCGGCCACGCCGTGACGACGAGCCGGGGCTCGGGAGCGTCCGTCTTCTTCTCGGTGGAAGGAGGCGTCGTCTCAGCCATGGCGTGTCTCGATCAGGCGGCCTTGGCTTTGGCCTTCTCGGCCTTCTTGCGCAGCTCGGTCTTGATGAACCGGATGTGCTGGGCGATGGGCCGCCGCGAGGGGCAGACGTAGTCGCAACAGCCGCACTCGATGCAGTCGTAGGGGTGATATTTCTTCCCCTCGTCGAAGTTGAGGGCTTCGGCTGAGACGGACAGGAAGTTCGGCATGAGACCCATGGGGCAGGCGTTCACGCACGAGGCGCACCGGATGCAGGAGCGGTACTCCTCGGTCACCGTGTCGGAGCGGTGAAGGACGAGAACGCCCCCGCTTCCCTTCACGACCGGAACGTGAAGCGTGTAGACGGCCGATCCCATCATCGGTCCGCCCATGATGACGCGCCCCGGCTCTCCCTTGAAGCCGCCTGCCGCGGCGATCAGGTCCTTTATGGGCGTTCCGATCCGGGCCCAGAGGTTCTTCGGCGCCGCGATGCCCGGCCCGGTCACGGTCACGATCCTGCGGACGAGAGGGTGCCCATGACGGACGGCCTCGTGAACGGCGTAGGCCGTTCCCACGTTCTGGACGACGACGCCGACGTCCATCGGAAGCCCCCCCGAGGGGACCTCGCGGTCCAGAACCGCCTTGATGACCTGCTTCTCGCCTCCCTGGGGGTATTTCGTCTCGAGGGCGACGACCTCCGAGCCGTCGAGGTTCCGGGCGGCCGCGGCCATGGCGCGGATCGCCCCGGGCTTGTTGTCTTCGATGCCGATGACCACGCGGCCGACGCCGAGGACCTGCTTCAAGAACCGGACGCCGTCCACGATCTCGACCGAGTGCTCCGCCATCAGCCGGTGGTCGGACGTAAGGTACGGCTCGCACTCGGCGCCGTTCACGACGAGCGTGTCGATCTTCTTCTCGGCTGGGGGGTTGAGCTTAACGGCCGTTGGAAACGCCGCACCCCCCATCCCGACGATTCCCGCCTCGGCGATGATCGTCCGGAGGGCGGCTGGCCCGAGCCCCTCGGGCTCGACCGGGGGAGCGATCTCTTCGGCCCACTCGTCCGTCCCGTCCGACTCGATGACGATCGAAGGGATCTCCCGGCCGGAAGGATGGAGGAAGTTCCCGATTGCCGTCACCTTTCCCGATATCGACGCGTGGACCGGGGCGGACACGGCGCCCTGCGCCTCGCCGATCTTCTGACCCTTCCGGACAACGGCCCCGATCGCGACGGCGGGCTTCGCGGGCGCGCCGGTGTGCTGGACCATCGGGATGACGACCCGCGCGGGGAGCGGCATCTCTTCCGTATGAACGTCCGCCGCCAGATCCTTCCCGTACGGCGGATGGATCCCGCCCCGGATCGGCCGGCCGTATCGAACGCCTGCGGGAAGCCCCGCCATGGACGGGAAGAACCGTTTCGCTGCCTGGAGGATGCTCACCGCACCGCTTCTATTCTTTCTTCTTCTCGGTCAGGAACCCTTTGAGCTCGTCCATGAACTGATTGACGTCCTTGAATTCCCGGTAGACGGAGGCGAAGCGCACGTACGCCACGGGATCGAGATCGTGGAGCTTCCGCATGATCGCCTCGCCGACCTCCGCGGAGGGAATCTCTTTTTCCGTGCGGTCCTGGAGAGAAACCTCGATCTCGCCCACGATCTCCTCCAGCCGCTCCATGGAAACGGGCCTCTTCTCGCACGCCTTTGTGAGCCCTGCCAGGATCTTCCCCCGGTCGAACGGCTCGCGCCGGCCGTCCTTCTTCACGACCATCGGGAGGATGTCCTCGACTCGCTCGTATGTCGTGAAGCGCTTGCCGCACTTGAGGCACTCCCGCCGGCGCCGGATGGCCCCGCCGTCCTTGCTCGTGCGGGAATCGACGACCTTGTCTTCGATGTGGGAACAGAACGGACAGTTCACCCGGTTCTCCCCAGCCCCTCAAGCATTGTCATGCTAAGTCTTTTCCCGGACCGCGGGCCAATTGTGATTTGAAATCGGTACATGAACCGGACTAATGGCCCGGGGACCCGTTCGGAGCCTTCTGCGATTATTCCGAACTCCCGACTCCGAACTCTGAACTAATTCCGGACCGGCGCGCCGTACACGGGAAACCCGGCGCAGAGGTCCTCGGCCTGCCGGCGGACGGCGGCGCGGACGGCCTCGTCGGCCGGGGCCGAAAGGACCCGGTCGATCATCTCCGCGACGACCTTCATCTCGCCCGTTCCCATCCCCCGCGTCGTGAGGATCGGCGTCCCGAGCCGGACGCCCGACGTGATCGTCGGCGGCTTCTCGTCGAACGGGATCGCGTTCTTGTTGACGGTGATCCCCGCCGCGTCCAGCGCCTTCTCCGCCTCGGACCCCGTGATCCCCTTGGGCCGAAGGTCCACGAGCATCAGGTGATTGTCCGTCCCGCCGGAGACGATCCGGTATCCCCGCGCGGCCAGCTCGGCGGCGAGCGTCTTCGCGTTCTCGAGGATCCGCCCCTGGTACTCTCGGAACGACGGCTCGAGCGCCTCCTTGAAGCAGACCGCCTTGGCCGCGATCACGTGGACCAGCGGCCCGCCCTGAGTCCCCGGAAAGAGCATCTTGTCCACGCCCTTGGCCACGCCCTCCTTGCAGAGAATCATGCCGCCGCGGGGGCCGCGGAGCGTCTTGTGCGTCGTGGTGGGGACGAAATCCGCGTGGGGAATGGGCGAGGGATGCAGACCCGCCGAGATCGGACCCGCGATGTGGGCGATGTCGGCCATGAGGTAGGCGCCGACCGATTTCGCGATCCGGCCGAACGCGGCGAAGTCGAGCGTCCGCGAGTAGGCCGACGCGCCGACGACGATCATCTTCGGCTTGTGCTCGTTCGCCAGGCGCTCGACCTCCTCCATGTCGATCCGCTCGGTCTCGCGGCCCACGCCGTACGAGACGATCTTGAAGAGCTTTCCGGAGAAGTTGACCGGCGAGCCGTGGGTCAGATGCCCGCCGTGGGCGAGGCTCATCCCGAGGACGGTGTCGCCGGGGGAGAGAACGGAGAAGTAGCAGGCCATGTTCGCCTGGGATCCGGCGTGGGGCTGGACGTTGGCGTGCTCGGCGCCGAAGAGGGCCTTCGCCCGCTCGATCGCGAGCCGCTCGACGGTGTCGGCGTTCTCGCATCCGCCGTAGTACCGCTTGCCGGGATACCCCTCGGCGTACTTGTTTGTGAGGACCGACCCCATCGCTTCCAGGACGGCGCGGGAGGCGTAGTTCTCCGAGGCGATCAGGACGAGGCGGCGCTCCTCCCGCTCCTCCTCTCCCCGGATGGCGGAAAAGACGTCCGGGTCGCTCTCGGACAGCGGCGTATCAAGCATTCTATTCTCCTCCCTGGTTTCCGAGACGCTCGGCGTCGCCGATCTTCCCCACGCGCCGCTCGTGCCGTCCTCCTTCGAACGGCGTCGAAAGGAAGACTTCCACGATCTCGCGAGCGACCCCCGGCCCGATCACTCGGGCGCCTAGCGCGAGAACGTTCGCGTTGTTGTGCAGTCTGCTCATCCGGGCCGAATAGACGTCCGAGACGTTGGCCGCGCGGATCCCCCGGACCTTGTTGGCCGTCATCGCCATCCCGATCCCCGTTCCGCAGATGAGGATCCCGAACTCTGCGCGCCCTTCCGCCACGTCCCGCGCCACGGGCAGGGCGAAGTCCGGATAGTCGACCGAACCCGGTCCCGACGTGCCGCGGTCGATCACGGAATCTCCCCGCTCCTTGAGCAAGGAGACGATCTCGGCCTTGAGGGAATAACCCCCGTGGTCGCAACCGAGGGATATCTTCACGTGACGGGTATCTCCGAGAAAATACGGCGGGTTGGGCGGGTCCGCCGGCAAGGAACGAAGGATGCTACCGCCCCGCTCGCGGGCGTGTCAAGGCGATTGTCCCTCGGTCTCAACTCTTGGGAACAGCTCCGTTCGCGTGCGAGATCTGGCTCATGGTGAGGCCCTCGCGGCCGAGGAAGATGAATCCCGCCGCGATGATCGGAACGAAGGCGGCCAGGTGGATGAGGACGGCGTAGGAGAGGGCCAGCTCCTGCGGGATGGAGAAGAACGCGAGGCCGGCGACGACCGCCGCGTGGTACGTCCCGATGAAGCCGGGCGACGAGGGAATCATCACGCCGAACGCCATCGCCACGAGGAGGAAGGCGGCGGCGTGAAACGGCAGATCGATTCCGAAGGCGAAGAACATGATGTAGTTCGGCACGATGGAGAGCGCCCAGAGACCGATCGAGTACACGACCACGGCGGCGAGGCGTCCTCCCCGGCGAATGATCTCCAGCCCGTCCGCGAACGAGGAGAGAAGCTCGATGCTCTTCTCGCGCCACATCTCGGGCAGTGGACGGAGGACACGGTTCATCGCCCCAACCATCCATTCGCGTCGGAAGACGAGGAGGGCGAGGAGAAGGAAGACGGCGATGTTGGCGGCAAACGAGATCCCGCCCACCCAGCGGAGCTTCGCGCCGTACTCCTCCATCCCCGGGGGGATCGGCATGAAAGCGGCGAGCAGGAAAAGAATGAGAAGGACGGCGAACCCGTCGAAGATCCGCTCGACGACGATCGTCCCGAACGAGGCGCTCTTGCTGACGCCGCCCTTCTCGCCGATCACGTAGGCGCGGACCAGCTCCCCCATCCGGACGGGGAGAAGGCCGTTCGCCATGAAGCCGATGATCGTCGCCGAATAGAGCGGACCGAGGCCGAGAGGCTTGATGGGGTCCATCAGATATTGCCAGCGCATGGCCCGGACGAAAAGGATGACGAGGGAAAGGGAGGCGGCCGCCGCAGCGTAGCCGAAATGGACGCGGCGGAAGGCCGCGAAGACCGCCGCCCCGTCGATCTCCCGGACGAGGAAGTAGATCAGGACCGCGGAGATCGCAAGGCCGATGAGAAGATGATTCCTCTTCACGATCCCCGCCGGGCCCGGGCCGAGATGAAGAACCGCTTGGCCCGCGCCACGTCTCTTCGGATCTGCGCGACGAGGACTGCGGGCGAGGAGAATTTCTTCTCGTCCCTCAGGCGTTTCAGGAACTCGACGATGAGCGGCTTGCCGTAAAGATCTTTCCTGAGGTTGAAAAGATGGACCTCGTAATTCATCGTCGTTCCGCCGAACGTGGGGTCCGTTCCCAAGTTAGCCACGCCGTCGCAGGTCCGGCGGCCGACCTTGGCCCGGACGACGTAAACGCCCGGCTTCGGGATCAGCTCGCCGTGGAGATGAAGGTTGGCCGTCGGAAAACCAAGCCCCGCTCCCCGCCCCGCCCCGTGGACGACGTGCCCCGAAAGCGTGTACGGGCGTCCCAGGAGCTGGGCCGCCTTCTCCACTTTGCCCTCCTCGAGGAGAAAACGGACGTTCGAAGACGAGGCGATCATCCCGCCCACCTTCACGGGCCCGAAGGAGTGAACGTGAAAATGATAGCGGTGGCCCAGGGCGCGGAGGAGATCGATCGTTCCCATCCGCCCGTGACCGAAGGCGTAGTCGCGGCCCACGACCACCTCGTGGACGCGGAGTCCCCCCACAAGGACCTTGCGGACGAACGTCTCCGGCGAAAGGCGGGAGAAAGCGCGCGTGAACGGAAAGCAGATGATCGCGTCAACCCCGGTCTCGCCGATCAGCCACCGTTTCTCTTCTGTCGCCGTGAGGAGCTTGAGCCGCCGGTCGGGGTTGAGGAGCTTGACGGGATGGGGATCGAACGTGAGCACGGCCGCGGTCCCCCGGAGGGCCCTGGCGCGCTTGACGACTTGGCGCAGGAGCGCCTGGTGTCCCTTGTGGACGCCGTCGAAATTGCCGATCGTAAGGACAACGGGACGCTTGAGGCGCTGAGGCAGCGCGTTCCGCCCGTGGAAGATCTTCATTCCTGAGTTTTCTCCGGGAGCGTCAGGGGATTGGAGAATTGAATCTTCTCACACGGGAAACCGCGCTGTCAAACAAAGGGGCGCTTCCGGGTATTGTGCGGGTGGCCCCGGTATCTTGCGGGTCGTCGTCACGCCTCGTCACGCCTCGTCACGCCTCGTCACGCCTCGTCACCCCTCGTCACCCCTCGTCACCCCCACCCTGACCCTTGTATCTTGTCCAAGGGGACCGGGTCATAGACAATGGAA
>CAKKSE010000029.1 GCA_919903025.1 Nitrospiria bacterium
CTCCCCCCTCGAGGGGGAGGGACCGACGGGGCAGTCAGGGACCGACCGTGAACCCTCGCCGGATCTCCGTCATCATTCCCGCCCGGAACGAGGAGGAGAACATTGCTCCGTGCGTGGAGTCCCTGCGCAAGTCCGCGGGATGCGAGATCGAGATCATCGTCGTCGATGACGAATCGAGGGACCGGACGGCCGAGATCGTACGGGCTATCCAGGAGAAAGACAGCCGCGTCCGGCTGGTCCGGGTAGACGGTCTCGAACCGGGCTGGGTCGGGAAGAGCCATGCGCTTTACCGCGGGATCCGGGAAGCGCGGGGGGAATGGCTCCTCTTCACGGACGCCGACACGCGGCACCGTCCGCTCGCGCTGGCGGACTGCCTGACGCTGGCCGGGGAGAAGAAGGCCGACCTCGTCTCCCTGAGCCCGGGGCAGGTTTGCGGGAGCTTCTGGGAGCGTCTTCTCCAGCCGGCGGTCTTCTCCTTCATCGAGTCGAGATACCCGTTTCATCAGGTGAACGGAGACGGCGCGTCCTGCGCGGCTGCCAACGGACAATATATCCTGATCCGCCGCTCCGTCCTGGAGGATGTCGGCGGCATTGAGGCGATCAGGTCCGAAATCGTCGAGGATCTGGCGCTGGCCCGCCTTGTGAAGGAGAAAGGCTTCCGAATCCACTTCGCGCCCGGCGAAGGGCGCGTGGACGCGAGAATGTACCGGTCGTTCCGGGCGCTGTGGCAGGGCTGGAGCAAGAACCTCTTCGCCTTGAGCGGCGGACAAATGGGGCGGCTCGTCCGGCTGACAAATGCCCGGTTCCTGCTGGACATCGCCCCGGCTCTAACGGGATTGGCCGCGCTCGTGGGGGCGCTATTCTCTTCTTCGGCCGGCACGCTCGTTCTCGCCACGGCGTCCGTCACGTTTTACGGCGGTCGATCGTTCTATTTAAAGGATGTTTGGGCGAGGCCCTGCGCCGGCCGCGGATACGCTCTTCTGCACCCGCTGGCGTCTGCCATGCTTCTCGCGCTCCTCTGGTACTCGGCCTATCTCGCTCGCTGGGTCGGGGAGGTCCGCTGGCGGGGAAGGAACTACCCGTCCAGGGTCGATGGGTTGATGGGTTGATGGGTTGATGGAAAGACCCCAACCACCCAACTACAGCCACTTCCTCCACCTGAAGAACAGGAAGAGCCCCACGGCGATCGCGGCC
>CAKKSE010000030.1 GCA_919903025.1 Nitrospiria bacterium
GGGAAGCTGATCTCCCTGGCCACCGAGACCGACCGGACGCTGTTCTTCGACTTCCTTCCAATGGAACTCGGGATGATCCGCGGTTTCCGTGTCCGTTTCCAGCTCTACACGGTGCCCGGCCAGGTCTACTACAACGCCACCCGGAAATTGGTGCTCAAGGGGGCCGATGGGGTCATCTTCGTCGCCGATTCGCAGAAGGAGATGATGGAGCGGAACGTCGAGTCGTTCCAGAACCTGAAAGAAAACCTCCGCATCAACAGCCTCGACCCCGACACGATCCCGCTCGTGGTGCAGTACAACAAGCGCGATCTGGACAACCTCTCATCCCTCGAAGAACTGGAAGCGCGGCTCAACACCCGCCGGGTCCCTTTCTTCGAGGCGGTGGCGACGACCGGACGGGGCGTGATCGAGACCTTCAAGGAGACCGCCCGGATCATGATCAAAGAATTGGGGAAGAAGCACCAGTTCGGGGCGCCCTCGGCCCCGGCGGGGGCCCCGTCCGCCGTTGCCCCGGCGCCGGTTCCTCCGATGGCGGCGGCGCCCGAGCCGGGTCTCCCGGGTCCGCTGGGAGGGTCCATCGCGGTTGAGCCGGTTCCGGCCGGCGCGATGGAGAGGGTCGTCGGTCCGGACGCGTCTTCGGGGATATTCGAGGGCGAGGTGGTCGAGGAGGATGTCGAGACGGGAGGCGGTGTCGAGGAAAGGGCCTCCGAGCCGCCGATTCCTCCCGCACAACCCGAAGAGGCTTGGGAACCCGGCCCGGCGGCGTCGGCGCCCCTTGCGGTTGATGAAGAGAGCATTGCAGGGATGGTCCAAGGCCGCCTGGCCGACGAGATCCGCCAAGCCGTCGAACGCGAGGTCGCCGCTCGGCTTAGGACGGCGGGGACGCCTTCGGCCGATGGCGGCCGGGAAGCGGCGGCGCGGGTCGACCAGTTGAACGGCGACATCGAGAAGATCCGGTCGGTGTTCGGTGACCTGGCCCGGAACTACGAGAAGCTGTTTGGAATCATTACGAGCCAGCAGGAGGAAGCGAGCGCCCTCTTCCAGCAGATCCAGGCGGCGATCAAGGAGCACGAAACCGCCCTGGCCCAACTGCAGGGAAAGCCGGGGAAGACGTGGTTCTCGGGGAAGGGGTTGAGCCGCCGGGTCCGCCAGGACTGATCGCTTTCGTTCTTGAGTTTCGGCCGGACCGGGACGATATGATGGACAGGAGGCGAGGTTCGGGAAATGGTTGATTTGGTGGGAGACGCCAAGCCGTTCTTTCAGGAGAAGATCCGGCGGGTCTGCGGGCGCGAGGGAGTCGACGCGGACTCGCGGTTCCTGGAGCTCGAGTACCTGTCGGACGTCTTGACCCGGCACGTGAATCCGGCGCGGGCCTACCGCGACGGCGGGGCGCTGGACCGGGTCGTGGACCTCCTGGTGCGCGAGATCGAAGCCGTTCTGTCCGAACTGGACGCTTATCAGGCGGCCGCGGACAAGATCCTCTTCTACCAGGGCATCTTTCCCGAGGTGTTCCGGAGGAAGCGGATGAACATCAATTTCTACGCCGCCGTCGGCAGGCGGTTCTACGGCGTCGTGGGGGCGCATCGCGAGAGTCCCCTGTTCCGGCGCCTGGCCGACGACTACCCGACCTGGCGGTTCATCCTCTCCGGCGTGAGGGAAGAGATCGTAGTGTAGGGTCCGAAGTACAAGGGACAAAGGCACAGAGGCACAGAGGCACAGAGGCACAGAGGCAGACGGTCGATCATTCCTTCCTTTGCGTCGCGCGCTCGACAGACCTGAGTTTCTCCGGCGGTCCCAGAACAATCAGCGTATCGCCCTCCTCACGGAGGGCGACTCAGACCTCGACCGTTTCCTGGGACCGGGGGACCCGGACGCGCCACGGATGGGCCTTCCGGATTTGGCCGGCCAGGGCCCGGGCGGCGTCGGGCTCCCCGTGGTTGACAAGAACGCGCAGGGCCGGGTTCGTGAAATGGCCGACCCACCAGAGAAGTTCCGCCTGGTCCGCGTGGGCGGAGAAGGATCCGATCGTGTGCACCCGCGCGCGAACGGCGATCTCTTCCCCCAGGACCGAGACTGTCTCGGACCCGTCCACGATCTCGCGTCCCAGCGTTCCCCGGCCCTGGAACCCTACGAAGACGATACTGCACTCGGGTCTCCACAGGTTGTGCTTGAGGTGGTGGACGATCCGCCCCCCTTCGCACATCCCCGAGGCGGCGACGATGATCGCCCCGGACTCGACCCGATTGAGGGCCCGCGATTCCTCGACCGACTCCACGAGGTGGAGCGTCGGGCGCGGGCCGGGCGCGTCGCGGCGCTGGAGGAGCGCGCGCGTTTCTTCGTCGAGCGACGCGCGGTGGCGGAGGTAGATCTCGGTGGCGGAGACCGCGAGGGGGGAGTCCAGGTAGAGGTGCAGGCGGGGGATCCGGCCGTCGCGCGTGAGGTGCTGGATCTCGAAGAGGACTTCCTGTGTCCGCCCGACGGCGAAGGCCGGGATGAGGACGTTGCCGCCCCGCTGAACCGTCTCCCGGATCGCGGCGGCCAACTCGTCGAGTGAGGATTCCCTGTCCTTGTGGCGACGGTCGCCGTAGGTGCTTTCGATGACGACCAGGTCCGCATCCGCCGGAAGCTCGGGATCGTTCAAGAGGGGGCGGTTCCGCATCCCGAGGTCTCCCGAGAAGACGACCGTTCGACGGGACTTCCCGCTTCCCGCGTGGACCTCGACGAACGACGACCCCAGGATGTGCCCCGCGTCGCGGAACGTGAGATCGACCCCCCGGCCGGCCTCGACGCGTTCGCCGTAGTCCACGCCGTCGAAAAAGGGAAAGCACCGTTCGACGTCCTCCGTCGTGTAGAGCGGAAGGACGGGCGGCCGGCCGGCCCGGAGCCGCCGCCGGTTCTGCCACTTCGCGTCGGCGGCCTGAATGTGGGCCGTGTCCATGAGCAGGATCCGGCACAGATCGGACGTGGCTCGGGTCGCGTAGATGCGCCCCTTGAATCCTTCGCGGACGAGTCTCGGGAGCAGGCCGCTGTGGTCGATGTGGGCGTGCGTGAGTACCAGGCCGTCGATCGACCCGGGATCGAAGGGAAACGGGTCGTCGTTCCGGTCCCTGAGCGCCGCGGACCCCTGGAACATCCCGCAATCGACGAGGAGCCGCGCGCCGTCGTCGGCGGAGAGAAGCGCGCATGAGCCGGTGACCGTCTCCGCCGCGCCGTAAAAGGTCAGTCTCACGCCTGCCCCGACGGAGGAAGCGGGAGATTGTCGATCGAGCCGAGCTCTCCCAACCGCTCGCCGAAGCGGTCGATCCTCTTTTCCGCGTCCGTGAAAGAGGCCTGGGCGTTTCCGAGATGCTTTCCGACGAGCCGGATGTCGTCCCGAAAGCGGAGGAAGTCCGTCTGCAGGCGTCCCAGGTGCTGGATGATCGCCTGCGCCTCCTTTTCCACCCGCATTCCCTTGAGTCCCAGGACGATGGCCATCAGATAGGCGTAGAAAGAGGCGGGGGAGACCGGAATCACGCGGCGCGACAGGGCGGTCTCGCAAAGCGATTTTTCGCTCCCGAAAGCTTCATCCCGGATGATCGTCTCGTAGTAGATGTTCTCGGCGGGGATGTACATGAGGGCGAACTCGTACGTTCCCTCGTCCGGGAGGATGTACTTCGTAGCGATCGCGTCGATGTGTTTCTTCACGTCGCTCACGAACGCTTTTCGAGAAACTTTTCGAGCCTCCTCGTCCGTCGCGGCCATCAGCCGCCGGAAGTTCTCGAGGGGAAACTTCGCGTCGACGGGAACGAGGCCGTCGCCGACCGAGATGACGGCGTCCACCTTCTCGCCGCTCTTGAACGCGTGCTGGAGCCGGTAGTGATTGGGCGGGAGGATCTGCTGGAGGAAGTCTCCCAGGAGAAGCTCGCCCAGCCCCCCGCGGAGCTTGGGCGCCCTGAGGATCTCCTGAAGAGACGCGATGTCCTTTCCGACGGCGTGGATGTGCCGGGTGGCCTCTTCGAGGCGGCCCAGCCCCTGCTGGACGGTGCCGACGACGCGGGCCGCGTTGTCGAGGCGTTCGCCGAGGGTGGCCTGGGTCTTGTGCAGAAGGTCGGCGCTCTCCCGCAGGCGGTCGTTGACGAGCGAAGTCACGCGGCCGAGCTGATCGCCGACGTCGCGCGAGACCCCGGAGAGGGATTCGCCGAGCTGGGTCCGGAGGCGGTCGACCTGCTCCTGGAGCAGAACGACGGAGGGGTCGGCAGAACGAGGACGGGTCAGAAACCAGGCGATGAACAGGAAGGTCGCGGCAAGAAGGATGATAAGAACGACAGAAAGGATGTCCACGTCAGGAAGTGGGCCGCCGCTTCATCTATTCCCCGCCTTGTTTGCCGCCCGCCGGGTTGGCTTCGAGCGGCGGGCGGCTCTCAGACCGCGACAACTTCCTCGACGCCCGGAACCTGTTCCTTGATCATCCGTTCGATCCCAAGCTTGAGCGTGTACGTCGAGGATGGACAGGTCCCGCAGGCGCCCTGGAGCCGGACCTTCACGGTGCCCCCTTCCACGCCCACGAGTTCGACGTTCCCCCCATCCGCCATGAGGACGGGGCGAATTGCTTCAAGGACGGACTCGATTTGCTCTTTCATTGGTTCCTCCTCAACCGGCGGCCGAAGCGGCGCCGGAAACGGGTCAGGTGACGACTTCAATATATCCTACCGGGGAGAAAGGTGTCCACCGGTTTAAGAACCGGTGAATGGGTGAATGGGGGCATTGAAAATTGAAAATTGAAAATTGAAAATTGGAAATTGGAAATTGGAAATCGAGAACTGGAAAGCGAGGGGAGGGAAGGTGCTTGGGGGGTGCTCTTGACATCTGCGTCTTCTGCGAAATCTGCGGATTCTTTCCGACCCGACCGATCGGCGGATTTGTCATCGTTGCGCCTCCGCGGGCGATTCGGTAGAATGCGGGTCCGAGTCCTCCAGACAGTCCGCGCCAGGGACGGGGGGAGTTAAAGATAGGAAATTGTAAATTGTAAATTGGAAATTGGAAATCGAGAAGGGAGACGGCCCGTGGATTCGCTCGACGTTCTCTTTCCCGATCAGATCGTGGCGTCCCGTCAGGGCAAGGTGATCGGACACACGCTCATCTACGAGCGCGAGGTTTCCTCGACGAACGAGGTCGTCCATTCCCTCGCGCGTCTGGGAAACCCCGAGGGGATCGTCGTTCTCGCGGAGAGGCAAACGCACGGCCGCGGCCGCCTGGGACGAACGTGGATCTCCACGCCCGGAAAGAGCCTGACGCTCTCCGTTCTTTTGCGCCCTCCGATCCCGCCGGCGCGGGCCCCCCAGCTCACGCTCGTGACCGCCGTGGCCCTCGCCGCCGGTCTGAGGAGTGAAACGGGTCTTCCCGTGCAGGTCAAGTGGCCGAACGATCTTCGAATCGGGGGGCGAAAGACCGGCGGGATCCTCACCGAGATGGCCGGGACGGGCCGGACCATCGGGCACGTGGTCATCGGGATCGGCCTCAACGTCAACCCGGATCCGGGCGGTTTTCCGGAAGAGATCCGCCATACGGCCACGTCGCTCGCCGAGGCGGCCGGCGCCCCCCTGCCGCGCCAGAGGATCCTCGAAGTCGTCATGGATTCGCTCGACCACGCCTATGTTCGCTACCTTGACGAGGGATTCGAGCCGATCCGCGAGAGCTGGGAGGTCCTCTCCGACACGATCGGGCGGGAAGTGACCGTTCGGGAGCACGGGCGGGTCGTCCGCGGCGCGGCGCGGGGAATCGACGACGAGGGTTTCCTCCTGGTCGAGGCGTTCGACGGGACGATCAGCCGCGTCGTCTCCGGGGATGTCTCCCTGGCGGGTGAAGAGTCCTCTTCGGAGGCGGGGACGGGGGCGTCCTCATCGGGGCAGACCGGGAGCTAGGAGACGATGCTTCTCGCCATCGACATCGGGAACACGAACATCGTCGCGGGCGTCTTCGACGGCCCCGCGCTCTCTCGATCGTGGCGGATCGGGACGAAGCTGGACCGGACGGCGGACGAGTACGCCTTGGTTCTGAGCGGCCTCTATTCGGCCGCGGAACGGACGCGCCGCGTCAGTCAGGCCGTCCTCTCCTCCGTCGTCCCGCCGCTCGAAGCGGTATTGGCGGAAGCGGTATTCCGGTCTTTCGGCGTGTCGGCGGAGGTCGTCAAGGCCGGCTGGAAGACGGGTCTCCGGCTAGACATCGACCGGCCCGACGAATTGGGAGCCGACCGCCTGGTGAACGCGGCGGCGGCGTTCCGCAGGTTCGGGGGGCCGCTCGTCGTCGTCGACTTCGGGACGGCGACGACGTTCTGCGCGGTCACGGCCGACGGCGTCTACAAGGGCGGGGCGATTCTCCCCGGAGTCGAGGTAGGCCTCGACGCCCTGTCGGCCCGGACGGCGAAGCTTCCGCGCATTCCGCTGGCCGCCCCGCCCCGGGCCATCGGCACGAACACTGTGACGGCGATGCAGTCGGGGATCGTCTATGGGACGGCTTCGCTGGTGGATGGGATGGCGGCCCGGTTCGGGCGGGAACTGGGAGGAAAGCCCATAGGCGTCGCGACGGGCGGGCTCGCGGGGGTCGTGGCGCCGCATTGCCGGTCGATCCGCGAGATCGTTCCCGACCTCACGCTCGAAGGACTGCGTCTTCTCTACGATCTCAACTTTGCCTCGGACAGCCGGGAGGCGGGGAAAAAGCGGAGGAAAAGATGAAGATCGAGAAGGTTCTCTACCCCACGGACTTTTCCGAAGGGTCCCGGGTCGCGCTTTCGTATGCCGAGACGCTGGCCCGCGACTACAAGGCGGGGCTGGTCCTCCTGTACGTCGTTCCGGACATCCCCGCGGCCCGGTGGTACGTTCCGCCGGAGGCCGTGAACCGCATGTTCGATGACCTTGAGAAAAGCGCCGGTCAGGAGATGGAGAAGCTCAAGTCCCAGGTCTCCGGCGTAAAAGCGGTCGAGGCGCGGATCGCGCATGGGACGGCTTACGAGGAGATCATCCGGACGGCCCGGGACGTGAAGGCGGATATGATCGTCATCGGGACACACGGCCGGCGCGGCGTGGATCACTTGATCTTCGGGAGTACGGCCGAACGGGTCGTCCGGGACGCGCCCTGTCCGGTCGTGACCGTCCGTATTCCCGAGCATAGGCGGTAGGGAAAAACCGTTCCGCCAATATTGACTTGAATGAGGAGGATGCTGCGGTGACCGCCGCCGATCCGGAAGGTGAGGGACGATGACGAGAGGACGTGCCGGGAAACAGGTGCTCCGCGTTGCGGAGATGACGATGACGCAGTTCGCCCGGGCGAGGCGGAAGAAGCGGACGGTCATCATTCCGCTCGGCTCGACCGAGGAGCACGGGCCGCACCTGCCGCTCGACACCGACACGATCATCGCGCGGGAGATTGCGCGCCGGGCGGCCGAGGACACGGGGGCGCTCGTCGCCCCGGCGCTCTCGTACGGGATCTGTACGAGCACGGCCCTCCATCCCGGGACGGTGGGGATCTCGCCGGATACGTTCCGGGCGCTGGTCCGGGACCTGATTCGCGGCTTCCACGCCCAGGGGATAATATCCTTCGTGCTCCTCACGGGCCACGCCGGCGGCCTGCACGTGAACGCCATGCGCGAGGCGGGGGAGGAGATGCTCTTCGCCCTCCCGGACATCCGGGTCGCGCTTCTCTCGGCCTACGACCTGATGAAGTCCGAGACGGCCGATCTCGTCGAGACGAAAGGGGACGGCCATGCGGGGGAGATGGAGACGTCGTGCCTTCTTGCGATCGCACCCGATCTGGTGGCGGGGACGGCGAAAAAGGAGTATCCGACGTTCCCGAAGGCGATCCTTGTCCGGAAGAAAACGCGCTATTGGAAGAGCGGCGTCTGGGGAGACCCGGCGAAAGCCTCCGCGGCGAAGGGACGGGAGATCCTGAAACGGGTCTCTTCGCGGGCCGCGGAGGTCGTGCGGGAGCTGGAGCGGTTCCGGGAGTGAGATGCGAGTCTTGATTGTGGGCGGGGGGCCCGCGGGGGCGGTCGCGGCGCGCGACCTCGCCCGCGACGGGTTCGAGACGACGCTGATCGAACGGGCCCCCCACGGGGCCAAGCCTTGCGGGGGCGGTATTTCCCTCGCCGCGTTCGGCGAATTCGGGATTCCTTCCTCCGTGATCGAACGGTCCGTCCGGACGCTGACCCTCGTGTCCCCCAGGGGCGCGAGGGCGGACATCTCGCTGGACGATTCCCCCCTCGCCATGGTCCGCCGCCAGGTCTTCGATTCGGCGCTGAGAGAAATGGCGCGAGCGGCGGGCGCAAGGATCCTGGCTGGAAACGTCGTTCAGGCCTGGGCCGTTCCTTCGCCGGGCGTCCGCGTCGCGACGGACGGGGGCCGGACGACGGAGATCGGCGCGGACATCCTTCTCGCGGCGGATGGGGCGAATTCGGTCGTGGGAAGGTCGCTCGGCCGTCCGGTCGAGCGCACCTGCTTCGGGATCCAGGAATGGGTGGAGTTTTCGCCGGATCTCGCCGCCCGCTGGTGCGAGCGGTGCGAGTTCCATTTCCGGGCGGACGTGTCGCCCGACTTCTACGGCTGGGTCTTCCCCAAGAAGGAGGCGCTCACGGTCGGGACGGGGACGGCGCTCTCGCGGGCGCGATCGCTTCCGAAGTATCTCTCTGCGCTCAAGCGGTCGATCGGGCTCGATCTGGCGGACAGGCCGGTCCTCCGCCGGGAAGTCTTCCCGATCCCGATCGGCCGGATCGGCCCGATTGGGATGACGCGTCCGTCCCTGTTCGCGGGATCCGTCCTTTTCCTGGGGGACGCCGCCGGGCTCGTGATGCCGACGTCCGGCGAGGGGATCTACTACGCCATGAAGAGCGGGGAGATCGCCGCCCGGGCGGTCCGCGAGAATTCCGCTCTGCCCGGCCGGGTCGGGCGGGCGTACGCGGCGGAATGGAAAAGAGCGTTCGACCGCCGGTACGCCGTCATGGGACGGCTCCAGGCTTTCTTCTATAGGGATGACGACCGGCGGGAGAAGCTCGTCGCCATCCAGAGGCTGAAGGGTATCCAGGAGATCTCCCGGAGTCTGTGGCTGGATCACGACCTCTCGGCGAGGACGCTTCTTTCCTACTCCCGCCGTCTCTTCACGGCGCTGAAAGAGGTCGGATCGCAAGGAAGGGGCGGTGAAAGTGTTCGATGATATAATCCCGCCGATGCGAATCCGGATCCCCGCCGTTCTTGCCGCGATTCTCTCGACCGCGGTCCTTTCCTGCTCGACCAGTCCCATCACGGGGAAGGAAGAGTTCCTCCTGGTCCCGCCGGAGACCGAGGCGCAGATGGGGATCGAGAACGCGCGGGCCGTTCTCGAGGTCCAGGATCCCTATCCCGATCCCGGCGTCCAGCGGACCGTCGAGCGGGTCGGCCGCCGGATCGTCCCTCACACGCACCTGCCGAACCTTCCGTACACCTTTCACGTCATCGCGTCGCCCAAGATCAACGCCTTCACGACGGGCGGGGGACAGATCTTCATCTACACCGGCCTCCTCGAGCGGCTCAAGTCCGAGGCGGAGCTCGCCGCCGTCATCGCGCACGAGATCGGACATTCGTCCGGCCGGCACATCGCCAAGAAGGTCCAGACGTCGTTGTTGATCTCGCTCGGCGCGGCGGCCGCGGGGACAGCCGTCAAGTCGGAGTCGGCGGCTCGCTCTCTCGAAGCGGCTTTGGGGATCGTCAACCTCTTTGCCCGGGGATACAGCCGTGACCATGAGCGCGAAGCCGACGACGTCGGCGCCGTCTACATGGCCAAGGCCGGGTACGATCCGGAGGGGATGGCGGACACCTTCCGCCTGTTCCTGGATCTCTCCGCCGGAAAAGGGGGAGGCGAGCACTGGATCCTCTCCGACCACCCGGCGGCGGCCGAGAGGATCGCTCGGGTGGAAAGAACGGCGCCGCGCCTCAGGGTGGAGGCGGCGGAGCGGGGCGTCCGGTTGGAGACCTCGCGGGAGACGGCGGAGCGGTACGGCGCCCAGGTCCTCGGGCCCTTGGCCCGCGCCAGCGAAAACGCGAAGAAGAGCGTCGTCGGCCTCTCGATCGGCAGGGAATTCCGGAACGGCGCGCTCATCGGGAGCGGCAGACCGATCACGGCGCGCGACCCGTCGGCCGCGCTGGCCGTGTTCTTCGAAGGGATCGACCCCCGGTTCGCCCATCGGGTGCGGGTGGAGTGGTACGACCCGAACGGACAGGGGCGGTTCTTCAACCGGGGCGAGGTGCGGAGCGCGTCCGGAACGGCCGTCTTTTCCCTCGCGCCACAGGGAGGGTTCAACCGGTACGCCGGAGTGAACCGCCTCGCCGGGAAATGGACGGCCCTCGTCCTCCTGGACGGCTTTCCCGTCGCGAAGCAGGAGTTCGTCGTCGACGTTCCCCCCCTGCCGAGGGTGGAGACACGGCCCGCGCGTTCGGCGGGACTCTCGTTCCGTGTCCCGAGGAACTGGGCGCTCGCCGAAGTCCGGCGGCTCGATCCTCCCGGCGATCCGGGCCTCCTGCCGGCGCCGGCCCTCACGATCTTCCACGGCCCCGCGCGGCACGGCGGAGACGCCTCGCGGATGGCCGACGAATTCGCCGAGGGACTCTCCAAGGGGCATTACGCGAAGAAGGAGCGAGGCCGCGATATCCGCGTCGGCGGGAGGAAAGCCCACGTGAAAGAGATGTTCGTCGAGGAAGGCCGAAAACGCCGGGACATCGTCCTCGTTTCTCTTGCCAGGGGAGGGGAGGGATTCGTGCTCGTCTTCTCTTTCGACCGGGGAACGCGCGGGAGCGAGGAGGTCCAGGAGGGGATCGACGCCGTCCTCAAGAGCATGTCGGGTTTGTGAGGGAGAGAACATCGTGATCGCTGCCGTCTTCTGGAAGACGATCGCCCTTCTTGGAGTTCTTGTCTTTCTGACGGCGTCCGTCCTGCTCCTTTTTGCGTTCCGCCGCGCGTTCAGGTCGTCGATTCCCGGTCTTCTGCTCGGGGCCGTTTTTCCCGCGGCGGCTCTGGCCGGCTACGCCGCCATTCTGGGAAATCCCATCGCGCCTTCTCTGTGGGCTCTGCTCGTCCTGGCGGGGGCGGGAGCCGGAGCGGGCTGGTCATTCGGCGCGGACGTGACGCCCTCCTCGCCGAAGGGGATAGAGATCTCCGCCCCGCTGGGCCCGATGTTTCTCTGGTCCGGGCTGTTTCTCTTGACGCAGATGGCGGCGATTATCACCGGGAGCCTCTCCCCCCTTTCATTCGGCGCGGCGGTCTTCGCGACGGCCGCGGCCGCGTCCCTTTATCTGGCGCTTCTCGGGCGGGTCCTCTTCTTCGGACGGAGCCGTGCTGAGGGCGCGGGGACGGCTGGGGCGCCGGAGGCCGGCGGAAGTGGGGAGGAGAGGAATGGATAGTCCCGTCCTCTCCGCGCGCGTTCGCCGGGTTCTCGTCTGGGGATCGGTTTTGACCGTGTCGATCGCGGCTGTCGGGGCTGGCGCCGCCCTCGTTATTTCGCGGTCCGTTCCCGTGAAACCGATGCGGTATCTGGAAGTGACGCCGGTGCTGAAGCTTGCTCCCGGCGAGAGGCGGGCCGACGAGTTCGAGTCGTTCTGTCTGGACAACGGCCGGGCGGCGCCCCGCGCGGGCGAGATCCACACGCTGTCGCGGACTCGGGCGGCGGAACTCCGGCCCTATCTGAGAGAGATTTTCGACGAGTACCTGACCCACCCGTCGCGCTGGAGGCAGGGAGACGTCCAGCAGGGCGTCTGGTACACGGAAGGGCACAAGCGGTGGGCGTCGCTGGCGCTCGATCAGCAGGCCTTCGTTCAGGCCGCGGCCGGCAGAGCCGATCCCGCCCGCTGGAACCCGGTTGTCGTCCTGGGCCGAATGGCCGGCGCATTCGGGCCGATCGTCCTCACGAACCTGACGCTGGCCGTTCTCGCTCTTCTGGTCGTCGTGGTCGGGACGCCCGATCCCGCTTCGGTCATCGGGCGAAGCCTGGCCTGGATCGGCGGCCCGCGTCTGGCGCAGGCGTTCGTCCAGGGCCGTTGGGCCCGCGGCGTGCGCTCCGTCGCGGGCCTCAGGGTCGTCGGCCTGCTGAGGGACGGTCTGGAGGAGGCGGTATCGCGCTTCGTCTCGGCCGTGATGTCGCGGAGAGTCTGATGGACTTCAGAGAGAGCCTGCAGTACGTGATGTCATCCGTCGGGATCGGGATTCTCGGAATCGGGATCGTTCTGTCCGCTGTTGCGATCGTGTTCTCCTTCGTATGGCTGTTGGTCGTCGCCCCGAGAATGCGCGGGACGACGATCGCCGCCCGCCTGACGCTGGCTTTCGCCGCGCTCGCCGTGACGGGGCTGTACTTGAGCGCCGCTCCCTTCTCGGGGGCGGCCCCTTGGTGGAAGATCGTGATCGTGGCGAGTCTCGTCCTCGGATTCTCCGTCCCGGTCCTGAGGATCGACGCACCCGTCGATCCCGGCCGGGTCTACCACCGGGGGATGGCGTTGATGGCGGCCCTCTGGCTGTCGTTCCTGGTCCTGAGCCAGGCCCTCCTGGTCGCCGGAGACGCGCGCCAGGGAGTTCTCCTCTATCTCCTGGCCGGTTCGTCGGGATGGCTGGCCGGCTTCTCCTTGGGGAGCGGCATGGGACGAATGGTGCGCGAAAGCGTTCCGGTCCGCGCCCGGGAGACAGCGTGACGCCGCCGGCCATCCATGCCATCGGGTTTGGTCCAAGCCGATGGATTCGGCGAGCGGCCCTCGCCGCGGTGATTCTCTTCGCGTGCGACCCGGGGAGAGGCGCGGCGGGCGCTGAGCCCGAGACGCTGACGCTCAACGAAGCGGTCGATCGGGGAGTCGTGCGGATCCGTCAGGCCAAGAGCGCTGGCGGGTACTCTCGCTTCCTCATCGAGCTCGAGAACCAGACCAACGCGGAAGTCCGGATCGACCCGTATGGGAGTGTGTTCGATCCGCGCGACGCCGGGCGGAACCAGCGGATCGGGATCGGTCTTCCCTTGAAGATCGGTCCCAGGCGGGTGGATCTGAGAAAGCCCGGGCTGATCACCGATCCGTCGGACGAGGCGCCGGTCGGACCGGAGGCGGTCGCGGAGGCCCCGTCCCCTGTTCCGGACTACCGGATCGCGGCCGCGACCGCCGCCGCGGCGGGCACGGCCGGGTTCGGGGCCGTCTTCCTCCTCTTGCTCCACGGGATCCGGATTCGGGACACTCTGGGCGATCTCTCGACGCTGTTGGCCGGACGAAGTCCGGGACAAGCGAAGGAACGCGGCCCAGCCGGCCAGGCGTTCCGCTTCGATTGGGGAAGGGACAAGGGGGCGGCTTCCTCTCCGAGTGTCATTCAGGTGTCCCTTCCCGAGGGGTGCGCCGCCGCCCTGGCGGCGCTCGCGCGCGAGGTCTCCTACCCCCATTCGCCTCTCCGGGGCGACGCTTCGGGAGATCCCCGCGTGATCGACTCCATCCAGGACCTGGTGAAGGCCGGGTGGATCGTCGACGGCACGCCTCCGTCGGTCCGGGAGGATCTTCGGGCGGTCGTGTCCGTCCTCGCGCGCCCGGAATACGAAGTCACGGTCCAGTGGGGGACCGGCGCGACAGCCGAGACGAGGTCGTTCTTCACGGCGGGGGGAGCCGCGGGCGGATACGTCTCGGTCGACCGCCCGGGCGGGACAGCATGGCGCGTGGCGGCCTGGCTCGGTCCCGGCGCGATCGCGGCGGCGCTCCGAGACGCGATCCGGTTCGACCGGCCGCGCAATCCGTCTCCGGCGGACCCGGCGTCGTTTTCGTTCTCGCTTTCGGAGGCGTTCTTTTTCCTGGCCATGGTTGACCTGCTTCAGCGCGAGTCGTTCCGGTCGCTGATCGAAAGGCGGACGCTCGAGGCTTTTGCGTTCACGTCAGCCGATCTCGGACGGATCGCCCGGGAGGGGGTCTCTTCCGCCGACCCTCGCTGGTGGATGACCGTCGGCTGGCTCATTCCCTCAGTCATGCCGGCGCCGGCGGGGATCGATTCCCGGGCGGCTCAGCGATTCGAGCAGGCCGGCTGGATTGCGGCCGAGGGGACTGGCTGGAGAATGACGGCGTCCTTCATGCGCCTGCTGGACGGGTTTGTCATGCCCTCGCGGTACGCCGTCGTGCGGGCGGTCGACCACCGAACAGCGGGCGAAGCTGTGTCGGCGGTCTCCCTCGTCGAGACGCCGCGGTCTCTCTGGATGGTCGAATGGAAGGCCGGAGACGGCGACTCGGCCGTCGCGGTCCGTCCCGCGGCTGAACCGGACGTTCACGCCGCCCTCGTCCGGCTGGCGGGCGCGTTTTCGCCGGGGCTGTCCGACGATCGCCCCGCTCCGGCGGCGCGGGGGCCGGCGTACTGCCCAGGCTGCGGCACGATCGTCGCCGCTCAGCACCGGTTCTGCGGGCACTGCGGCCGGCCGCGGCACGCGGCGGGGGACGCGGATCGACCTTGACAATCGTTCGGCGGATAAGATAGTTTGCACCGCTTTCAGTCGATAATGAGCGGCCGATGGGCGCCGCTCTTCCGGGAGGAGTTGAATGAGCCGCGTTAACTACATGTTTACGTCCGAATCCGTAACCGAAGGACATCCGGACAAGATCGCCGACCAGATTTCCGATTCCATTCTGGACGCCATCATCGCCCAGGACCCCAAGGCGCGGGTTGCGGCGGAGACGCTGGTGACGACCGGGATGGCGATCGTTGCGGGCGAGATCACCACGTCGTGCTACGTCCACATCCCCGAGATCGTCCGGAACACGATCCGGGAGATCGGCTACACGCGGGCGAAGTACGGCTTCGACTACGAGACTTGCGCCGTGATTACGTCGATCGACCAGCAGTCGCCCGACATCGCGATGGGCGTGGACGTGGGCGGCGCCGGCGACCAGGGGCTCATGTTCGGGTACGCTTGCAACGAGACGGCCGAGCTGATGCCGCTCCCCATCATGCTCGCGCACAAGCTGACGCGGCGGCTGTCGGAGGTCCGGAAGAACGACATCCTTCCTTATCTCCGGCCGGACGGCAAATCCCAGGTGACGGTGGAGTACCGGGACGGGAAGCCGTACAAGGTCAATACCGTTGTCGTCTCGTCCCAGCACTCTCCCGATGTCACGATGAAGGAGATGCGGGAGGACATCATCGAGAAGGTGGTGAAGGCGGTGATTCCAACCGAGCTTCTCGACGAGGAGACGGTGACCTACCACATCAATCCGACGGGCCGGTTCGTCGTCGGCGGCCCCCAGGGGGACTGCGGACTCACGGGGCGGAAGATCATCGTCGACTCCTACGGCGGCGTGGGCAGCCACGGGGGCGGCGCGTTCTCCGGGAAGGACCCGTCCAAGGTGGACCGGTCGGCCTCCTACATGGCGCGCTACGTCGCCAAGAACCTGGTGGCGGCGGGTCTCGCCGAAAAGTGCGAGGTCCAGCTCGCGTACGCCATCGGCGTCCCCGATCCGGTGTCGATCCTCATCGACACCTTCCGGACGGGAAAGGTCCCCCAGGCGGAGCTCGTCCGGCTTGTCCGCGATCACTTCGACATGACGCCCCGCGGGATTATCAAGACGCTCGACCTTCTCCGGCCGATATTCAAGAAGACGGCGGCGTACGGGCACTTCGGGCGCACCGAGCCCGAGTTCACCTGGGAGCGGACCGACGTCGCGCCGAAGCTCAAGCAGGCCGCGGGGATCTAGCGGAGCCGTCAGCAGTCAGCGATCAGCGGTCGGCTACGGCAGGCGGCTGAAAGCTGAAAGCTAACCCAGGACTCCGTACTTTCGGCTCGCCCGATTCTCTAGGACCTCAACCACTAAGGAGAAACGATGAAGTATCACGTCAAAGACATGTCCCTGGCCGGCAAGGGGAAGCTGAGGATCGAGTGGGCGAACCAGAACATGCCGGTCCTGAACATCATCCGCGCCAGGTTCGAGAAGGAAAAGCCCCTCAAGGGGATCCGGCTGTCCGCCTGCCTGCACGTCACGACCGAAACGGCGTCGCTCGTCCAGACGCTCAAGGCGGGCGGCGCCGACGTGATCCTGTGCGCGTCGAACCCTCTCTCGACGCAGGACGACGTCGCCGCCTCGCTCGCGAAAAACGACCGGATCCCAGTCTTCGCCATCAAGGGCGAGGACAACGCCACCTATTACAAGCACATCCAGGCGGCGCTGGACCAGAAACCGCACATCACGATGGACGACGGCGCGGACCTCGTCTCCACGATCCACAAGGAGCGGACAAGCCTGATTCCGTACATCCTGGGGGGGACGGAAGAGACGACGACGGGCGTCATTCGGCTGAGGAGCATGGCCGAGCGGGGCGTCCTCAAGTTTCCCGTCATCGCCGTCAACGACGCGATGACCAAGCACTTCTTCGACAACCGCTACGGGACAGGCCAGAGCACGATCGACGGGATCCTCCGGGCGACGAACCGGCTGTTGGCCGGGACGAACTTCGTCATCTGCGGATACGGCTGGTGCGGGCGCGGGGTGGCGATGAGGTCCCACGGCATGGGAGCGAACGTGATCGTCGTTGAGGTGGATCCCCTGCGGGCGCTTGAGGCGGTCATGGACGGGTACCGAGTCATGCCGATCGCCCAGGCCGCGCGGATCGGCGATTTCTTCGTGACCGTGACCGGAGACGTGAACGTGATCCGGAAAGAGCATTTCGGCGTCATGAAGGACGGGGCGATCGTAGCCAACACCGGCCACTTCAACGTCGAGCTGGACCTGGAGGGGCTCAAGTCCCTCACGAAGCGCCGCCGCCAGATGCGCGAGTTCGTGACCGAGCACCAGCTCAAGAACGGACGGCGCGTGAACGTCCTCGCCGACGGGCGGCTCGTGAATCTCGCCGCGGGCGAGGGGCACCCCGCCTCCGTCATGGACATGAGCTTCGCCAACCAGGCCCTCGCGGGCGAGTACGTGGCGAAGAAGGGGAAGAAACTTGGAAAGCAGGTCCATCCCGTTCCGGAGGCGATCGACCGCGAGATCGCGCGGCTCAAGCTGAGGGCGATGGGCATCGAGATCGACAAACTCACGCCCGAGCAGAAGCG
>CAKKSE010000031.1:0-1579 GCA_919903025.1 Nitrospiria bacterium
ATTCACCTATTCACCGATTCACCTATTCACCGATTCACCTATTCACCGATTCACCGTATAATGCACCACCAAAAGGAGGCCCCATGCCGTCTGCCGCCCGCTCTTCCGCCGACAAACCGATCCTCGCCGTCACGATGGGAGATCCCGCCGGGATCGGTCCCGAGATCATCGTCAAGGCCCTGTCTTCGCCCGCCGTCCACCGCATCTGCCGGCCGGTCGTCGTGGGAGATGCTTCCGTTCTCGAAGAATCGCTCCGCTTCGGCCCTCAGGGGCTTTCCGTCCGCCCCATCGAGCATCTCGAACACCTCGCGCCTTCCAGCCGTCAGATCGACGTCCTCGATCTGGGGCTACTCCGGGCTGGCCAGGTTCGCCCCGGCATCCCGGGGAAAAAAGCTGGAAAGGCGGCCGTCGAATACATCACAGAGGCCGCCGATCTCGCCTCAAGCCGCCTCGTGGCAGGGATCGTCACGGCCCCGATCAACAAAGAGATCATCCACGCGGCCGGATACGAATTCTCCGGCCACACGGAACTCCTGGCCAGTCTCACAAAGACGAAGCACTACGGAATGATGCTCGTCGGCGGCGGTCTCCGCGTCCTCCTCGCCACGATCCATATGCCTCTCAAAAAGGCGATATCGAGCCTCACGGTCGAAAAAGTCCACGAAAAGATTCTCCTCGCCCATAGAGCCATGCTGGCGCTCGGCATCCGCCGCCCCAGGATCGCGCTCGCCGGTCTCAATCCCCACGCGGGGGAGGGCGGCCTTTTCGGCAAGGAGGAATCAACAATCCTCGAGCCCGCCGTCCTGAAAGCCCGGCGGATCGGGATCGAAGTCTCCGAGCCCCTCCCGCCGGACACCGTCTTCTATTGGGCGAAGGAAGGACGGTATGACGTGGTCGTCGCTCTCTATCACGATCAAGGTCTCATCCCCGTCAAAGTCCTCTCTTTTGGTCAGGCGGTCAATGTGACCGTGGGGCTTCCCTTCGTCCGGACGAGCGTGGACCACGGAACGGCCTACGACATCGCCGGCAAGGGGAAAGCCGACCCCCGTTCCCTCCTCGCCGCCATCCAGACGGCGGCGGATCTCGCCTCGACTTCCGCCAGCCGGAAGAGCGGATGAACGCCGTCCCACGCCTCCACGCCCTAGTCGCGGCGTTCCCGATCGCCCTTCTTACGGCGTCAGTAGGACTGGAAATCATCTCGTGGAAGTGGGACAGGTTTCGGGAGACCGGTTACTGCGTCCTCTTCCTGGGCCTCCTCGGGGCCGTCCTCGCGGTCGCGTCGGGCTTCCTCGCGTCATCCATCACTAACGCCGCCGAACTTGCCCCCGCTGGTCTCGCGCGGCACCGCGGATTCGCCGCCGGCGCCGTCATTACATTCGCCTTGATGATCGCCTTCCGCCTCGTCACGCGCAACAAGTTCACGCCGTGGACGCGCCTTCTCTACATCTCCGTCGGAGTCGTCGGCGTCGCCCACGTCATCGTCGCCGCCTGGCTCGGCACCTCCCTCGTCTTCGACCACGGGATCGGCGTTTCCCGGTAATGGGGAAGCAAGCAGGGGGCATCAGCTTAGGCGGGTTCG
>CAKKSE010000031.1:1679-45608 GCA_919903025.1 Nitrospiria bacterium
GCGACCCGCCCTACGAAAAGCCCTCGTAGGGCAGCACACCGTGCCTGCCCTGCACTTAGGCGGGTTCGGCGACCCGCCCTACGAAAAGCCCTCGTAGGGCAGCACACCGTGCCTGCCCTGCACCCGCCGCGGTCCGCGTTCAACCCTCTTCCTCTGCAAGTGTCAAACGGGCATGAAACGGAATCGTGACCGCTTCACCGTCCCTGTTCTGATCCTGTTCCTCCTCCTGGCCCTAACCTTCTCTTTTGCCCATGCGGCGGAAACCCCGCGGAACGACGTCCTTCCCTCCGACGACGCCGCGATCGTCCACTTGCTGAACCGGCTCGGGTACGGCCCCCGCCCGGGAGACGTGGCCAAGGTCCGAGAGATTGGCATCGAGACATTCATCGATAACCAGCTCTCGCCGAATGCGATCCCCGACCCGGACATCGAGCGACGTCTCACCGGCTTCAAGACCCTCACAATGAGCACCACCGAGCTCATAGAGGCATTCCCGCCGCCCGATCCTAAGAACCGGAAAGAGAACGCCCAGCCCCGAGGGCGCCGCCCCGGTCACGAGATCATCCTCGAGCTTTCCAAGGCGAAGCTCCTTCGGGCCGTCTACTCGGAGCGACAGCTTCAGGAAGTCATGACCGATTTCTGGTTCAACCACTTCAACGTTTTCACAGCCAAGGGAATCCTTCCATGGGTCGTCCCGTCGTACGAGCGGGACGTCATCCGCCCCCGCGCCCTGGGGAAGTTCCGCGATCTCCTGGGCGCCGTCGCCGAGTCGCCTGCAATGCTCTTCTACCTGGACAACTGGATGAGCGCGGGGGACTCACCGAACGCGAACGCTGACGATCCAGGCCGCCGGGCCCTCCGGGCGCGCCATCCGCGCTGGTTCCGGGACCTCCCCCCGCCACGCCCGCAAGCCCGTCCGGCGAAACGCCGGGGGATCAACGAAAACTACGCCCGCGAGCTCCTCGAGCTCCATACGCTCGGCGTAGACGGAGGATACACCCAGGAAGACGTCCGCCAGGTCGCTTTGGCCTTCACGGGCTGGACGATCGCCGAACCGCGCAGAAATCCGCGCGCCGTCTTCAACGGCCGGATGCACGACGGGAGCCAGAAGACCGTTTTGGGACGGACCATTCCGCCCGTCGGCGGCGCCCATGAGGGCGACTTCCTCCTCGACCTCCTGGCCCGGCATCCCAAGACGGCTGAACACGTCAGCCGGAAGCTCGCCCTCCGGTTCGTCTCGGACGATCCGCCGCCCGCTCTCGTGGCCCGGCTCGCGGACACGTTTCGGCGGACAGATGGAGACGTCCGTGCGATCCTTGCGGCGCTTTTCCGTTCGCCCGAGTTCTGGTCCGAAGAAGCCCGCCGGGCGAAGATCAAGACGCCGCTCCAACTCGTCGTATCGTCGCTTCGCGCGACGGGCGCGGAGACCGACGCGGGCCTCCCGCTCCTGCGCGTCCTCAAGGAGATGGGCCAGCCCCTCTACCTCTGCCAGCCGCCGACCGGATACAAGGAGACGGCGGAGACGTGGTCCGGGACAAACGCGATCGTTCAACGCGCCAGTCTCGCCGCGGGCCTCGCCGCCAATCGGTTCCCCGGAACGAAGACGGACGCTCGCTTCCGGGCGGACGCGCCGAGGGATGCCCCCACCGAGCAAGCCATCGAGGAAATCGGCCGCGCCCTCCTGGGGATTCCTGTCTCGAAGGAAAGCGTCCAGAGGACGGCGCTCGCCGCCGGCAGGCAGGGGACCTCCCCCGGCGATGTTTCGGCCCTCACCGCCCTCCTTCTGGGCTCCCCCGAGTTCCAGAGGCGGTAGGCCTTGAGTCCGAAGAGCGCTTGGCATTGAATTCCCCTCTCCCCCTTCTTGGGGGAGAGGGCCAGGGTGAGGGGGAAAGGATCAGGCATGATCAGTCGAAGACGTCTCTTGAAGATCTCCCTCGCGGCGGGCGGCATCTTCGCCTCCCGCTGGTCCGGCACCGTTCCCCCTTCCTTCGCGTCCACTGAAACACCCCGCCGCGGCAAGACGCTCGTCGTCGTCTTCCAGCGCGGCGGCGCGGACGGCCTGTCGATGGTCGTCCCCCACGGCGATCCGGCGTACGCAGGACTTCGCCCCGGGATCGGAATCCCTCCCCCTGGACGGCCGGATGGCTCGGTCGATCTCGATGGTTTCTTCGGCCTGCATCCGTCGCTCGAACCCCTCCATCTCTACTGGAAGGAGAAACGGCTCGCCGCGATCCACGCCGTCGGCTCGCATGACCCCACGCGGTCGCACTTCGACGCCCAGGACCACATGGAAACCGGCACGCCAGGGAACAAGCAGACATCCGATGGCTGGCTCGGACGCATGCTCCGGGCGTATGACCCTCAGACCCCGCCAGGGCTCAGGAGCCTTGCCATCGGATCGACGATGCCGCGAATCCTGCGGGGCGACCCCAGCGCCCTCGCTCTGCCCTCCGTCACTTCCCCCCGCGCCAAGGCGCTCTTCGGCTCGGCACTGGCCTTCGAACCGCTCTATGCTGGCGCCCCTTCATCTTCCGGAGAAGGCGACTACGCCTTCCGCCTCTTCGACCGGCTTCGCCGGTTCGATTTCTCCTCTCTTCCCCTCGCAAGTAACGCGAATTATCCCAGGTCGCCCTTCGGCCAGGCCATGCGGGAAATGGCAACGGTCATCAAAGCGAATCTGGGACTCGTCGCTGGCTTCGCCGATTCCGGCGGATGGGACACGCATGTGAACCAGGGCGGCTCGATCGGCCAGCTTGCCACGCGCCTTTCGGACCTTGCCGCCGGGATTGCCGCGTTCTCGAAGGACCTCGGACGCAAGCTCGACGACGTCGTCCTTCTCACGATGACGGAGTTCGGACGGACGGCCCGGGAGAACGGGAACCGCGGAACCGATCACGGCCACGGGAGTGCGTTTTTCGTCCTGGGCGGGAGCGTGCGCGGAGGGAAGGTCTACGGGAAGTGGCCCGGCCTTCGGCCGGAGACCCTTTACGAAGGCCGCGACCTCGCCGTCACCTCGGACTTCCGCGACGTGGTCTCTCGGATCCTTTCCGGCCACTTGGGGCTTCAGCGGCTCGACGGCGTCTTCCCCCAGCATCCCCCCGCCCAGGAAGAACTCAGGCATCTCCTGAACTGAACGAAGAGCGGGCGGGGGGAGTCTGCTCCGGGGTGGAAGTCAGTCGGTCTCGGAGCCGACGGGCCTCCGCGTCGTGGCGGTCTGTTTTCCGGAACGCCAGCCAGATTTCGTTGACCACGCGTTGGGGTGGTTCCCAGAGAACACGCGCGCTCTTCGCCTTCAGGGCAGCCCTGCACAAGTAGTCGGGCAACAGACTGATCCCGATGCCCAGCTCAACCGCCCTCAGAATGGCGTGGAGATTCGGTATCACAAGCACGGGCCGGATATCCGGCCGTCGACCGAAGCACTCCTGCCAGAATCGGCGAATGATCGGCAACTCCGTGCCATAGCTGATCCACTCCTGGGCCGCAAGCCATTTCTCCGCCTGGCTCAGGTTCCCGCGGCCTGGCCCGCCTCGCGGACTCTTGCCGGGAGGCCCGACCAGAATGAACCGCTCGTCCGCTAGCTTGCTGTATTCAATCCCGCTCGTGGATAGGCGCTGCGTGGCGATGACCATGTCAAGGTCACCGCGATCCAGCTTTTCCAGCAGGTCGCGCGCGTGACCGAACCCCACCCAGTAGCGAAACTGCAGGCCGAACAGCCGATCCATCACCCTTTCGACGAAGTACTCGACTGGAGAGCCGATCCGGAAGACGCGGTCTTCTGACGGCGCCTGAAGCTTTGTTCCTCGCAACGCTTGCCCCAACCTGTCAACGGCCTGGGCCACTTCGCTGTAGAGCGCCTTGCCGGGCTCGGTCGGAACCATCCGACGGGGCGTCCGGAGAAAAAGCGGATGGCCCGCTTTCGCTTCCAGGGCCAGGATATGCTGGCTCACGGCCGGCTGCGTGAGGAACCGCACCCTCGCGGCGGCCGAGACCGTCCCTGAGCGGTAGACCGCGACAAAACTACGGAACCATTCGAGGTCAACCATAATTATAATTATACATGATCCGATGATTTTTTATTTTCCTTATGCCTCGCCAATGTTTATCGTCACGTCCATACAAGGCGCAGCCGCCGGGTGTCCATGACGGACGCCCGGGAATCGACTCGACGTCAACTTGAGGAGGAGACGCCATGAACAAGCGAAAAGGAAGCAGGATCCTGATCATCGTGACCAGCCATGACCGCATTGACGCGGACCGCCCGACTGGCCTGTGGTTCGAGGAGTTCGCCGTGCCTTACAGCAGGTTCAGGTCCAGCGGCTTCGATGTCACGGTGGCCAGCCCTCTCGGCGGGAATGCCCCCGTTGATCCTCGCAGCGAGCCGAAAGAGGACGCAGGCAAAATCTGGCCGGACGCGTGTCGGGTCCTCCAGAGCACCGTCCCGATCGCGACGGTCAACGCCGCGGACTTCGATGCGCTGTTCCTGCCCGGCGGACATGGGACGATGTTCGACCTGCCTCAGAATACCGTTCTGCGCGAGCTGATCGGCGAGATGGCAGACGCGGGCAAGGTCATCTCGGCGGTGTGCCACGGTCCCGCCGCGTTTGCCGGCGTCACGCTGCGGGATGGAACCCCCATGGTCGCGGGAAAAACGATGACATCTTTCACGGACGACGAGGAGCGCGCGGCGGGACTCGATGGGAAAATGCCCTTCATGCTTGAGACGCGGATGCGCGAGTTGGGCGCCCGGTTCGTCCCCCGCCCGAACTGGTCCGATCACGTTGAGTGCGACGGAAAGCTCATCACGGGACAGAACCCGCAGTCCAGCGAAAGCGTGGCCGCCGCCGTCATGAAAGCACTCGGGTAGCCCGCCGGCCGAAACCTCCGCCCGCCCCTGCCGGGCGCACCAACAAGAAGGGCGAGAGGGGAACTCACGCCCCTCTCGCCCCTTGTTCTTAGGCCGCCCAGCCGTACGGTCGGCTTAGTAGATGTCCTTCATCGTGTTGTAGACGTTGAACTTGCCCGTCGGCGTGACGAGCCGCGGGTCCTTGAGCCGGGCCACTTCCTTGAGCGTCTTGTCGTCGTAGACGACGATCTCGCTCTGCTTGTCCTTTCTGTCCCAGATCGAGACCCAGACCTCCGTCCCCTCCTTGTTGTACTCGAAGTGGACGGCGCGCCCGTGATCGGCCGCTTCCCAGCATTTGGCCGTCTTGTCGCCCGTCTTCTTGTTGATGACGCAGATGCTTCGCTGGACCTTGGGATCCGGATTCAGGGCGTGGTCCACCCAGATCCAGTCGCTCTTCGGATGGGTCTTCATGAAGAGACTGCCGCCCCCCAGGAGCGTCACGTCACGGACGACCTTCCAGGCGTACTGGGGATGCTTCTGCGGGTCGGTCCCCCATACGGAGAGCTTCCCCTCGCCCAGGTGGACCGTCCCGTTCACCGGACCGTACTTCGGGTCGAGCCAGTTGCCGCCCCGGCCGGGATGAGGCTTCGCGCCGACGTTGATGACCGCCGCGAGCTGTTTGGTCTGCGAATCGACGACGACCATCTTGTCCCGCATGTTGGCCGCGACCATGAAGTACCGCTTCGTCGCGTCCCAGCCCCCGTCGTGCAGGAACGGAACGCCTTCGATCTGCGTGATCTTGAGGTTGATGAGGTCGGCGTAGTCCACGATCCAGATCTGTCCCGTCTCCTTCACGTTCACGATCCATGATGGATCCCGGTGGGAGGCCACGATCGAGGCCACGCGCGGCTCGGGATGGTACTCGTGCGTGTCGACCGTGTATCCGCGGGTCGAAACGATCTTGAGCGGCTCGAGCGTCTCGCCGTCGAGGATCGAGAAGTTCGGCGGCCAGTAACAGCCGACGATGGCGTACTTGTCCATGAAGTTGCCCTTTGGCCCCTTGTACTTGCTCGTGTCGATCGACCGGGCGTCGGCGCACGCCTTGATCTCGGCGACCTTGTCGGGCTTCTTCAACCAGAGATCGATGACCGTCGCCTTGCCGTCGCGGCCGATCGTGTAGACGTACCGGCCCGAGCCGGACATCCGGGAGATATGGACGGCGAAGCCCGTGTCGACGACGCTCACGATCTCCTTGGACTTCGAGTCGATGATCGCCACCTGCCCCGCGTCACGGAGCGTGACCGAGAAGAAGTTCTGCCAGTCCAGGTTGTGCTCGGGCTTTTTGGGGCGCTGGGCGGGCGGAACGATCAGCTTCCACGATTTCTTCATGTCGCCCAGCGACATCTCCGGCGGCTGGGGCGCGTCGATCTGAATATAGCGGGCCATCAGGTCGCTCTCCGCCTCCGTCAGGATTCCCTGCTGTCCCCAGTTCGGCATCCCGCCCGGCGTCCCGTAGGTGATGAACGCCTTGAGCGTCTCCGTCCCCATCTTCCGGGTCTTGTCCGGAAGAAGGCTCGGGCCCGTCGCTCCCTTGCGGAGCGTGCCGTGGCATCCGGCGCAGCGGTCGAAGTAGATCTGTTTGGCCTTTTCGAATTCCTGGGGTGCGACTGTGGGGACGGCCGGGGCCGGGGCCGGGGCCTGGGCCCCGGCGGGGACGGACGGCATCAGGGCAAGCAAAGCGGCCCCCAGCACCCCTCCCATTACCGCGGACATCCGCTTTCCTCTGCGATCCATGGACGTTCCTCCTCTGCCTGGGGCGGCGGCCGCGCTACGGCGGGCGACAGACACCGGGTTAGTCATCACGTGATGATGATGGCGCATGGGGGGAAGCAATCGTCCCCTCTTTTCGCAGAAAGCCCGTGAGATCGCCATGACACAGATCATAACTCAGAAACGCGACAATCGGATCGACGCGGACGACATCCCGTCGTCGCGCCGCCATCGTCCTTCAAGATTCTTCCCATCGGCCGCGACGATCATGTAGCCCGAACCCGAGACCCCGTCCGCGTCACGCCCCTGGAAGTCGACCCGGTTCCCCTTGTACGACCCCGTCATCACCGATCGGAATCCCGGTCCGTAGCGGAAAACGATCTTTCCCTGCGTCTGCGAAACGTGCGCCGGACCGCGCCTCTCGTCCGCGGACTGCTCGTTCCGGATCGTGATCGCCCACGTCCCCGAAAGATCGAACGCGGGCTTCTCCTCCACCGCCTTCCGGGGGGCCGCCCGGACCAGATCGAGCGACCACCGGAGGCCCGAGGCCTCCACCTCGATCTTGTCGTCGTCCACGACGAAGTTCGCCGCGCGCCATTCCTCCTCGGAGCGGCCGATCCTCATTCGGTGGCCGCCCGCGAACCCGTGCGATTTCCCCGTCGGCCACATCCGGAAGATCAGCTCGCCCGGCGCGAACGCGAACTTCCCTCGTCCCGGCGCAGGAGCGCTCATGACGCCCTGGAACATCCCGCCCTTCTCGTGCGACACGTCCACCTCGTATGGAACGTCTGTACCTTTGGACCGGTAGCGCCCCGCCGTCACGGCGTGCTCCGGAACGACCGATGGATCGAGGACGAATCCGGCCGGCTGTGTCTCGACCGTCCGTTGCCGGGCGTCGCCTCCTTCGGGAACGACCCACGCCGTCGTGGTGAAACGGAACGGGATCTCGCTCAGCCACTCTCCCCGAACGGAGCAAAGACCTTCTGTCATCCCGCTCCTCGTCCGGAACGCCATCCCCGTCCCCCGGATCGTGACAGCGAGCTCTCCGTCCCGCGAGACGGCATCGGTTTCGGTCGACGGGACGCCCGGAAGACGCTTGCGGACGCGGACCTGAACCTCGCCATTCTTCAAACCCTTCGAAGTGACTTGAATGATCGACCGGCCGCGAACCATCTTTGTCGGCGGAAACAGGTTGCCCGCCACCTCGTAGGCGCATTCGGGAACGGCGGGATCCAGGATGATCGAATACGTCCCCTCGGGAAGAATGCGAACCTGAACGGTCAAGGTGCCCGTCCCGCCCGTTTCGATCGGGAGAACGCTTTCGAGGATCTGGCCTGGACTGAGGCGGACGCCGGCGGGGGCTTTCGCCTCTCCAAAGACTGGAGCGACGGCCGCAAAAGGGAGACCGGCGGCAATAATGACGGCAAGTCGGGAAGCGCTGAGATTCATGGGAAGGGCTCTCAGGATTTCGACGCAGACGGACGGACGACCTCTCCCTCGGGGATGTCGCGCATCGCGGCTTGCGGAACGCTTGGAAATGGACCCGGAACCGGCCGGCCGGCTCCCCGGCAGGCGTCATGGACGACGGCCTCGAGATGCGCTAGCGCCTTGTCCAGGACACGGGCGTGGATCGGGGGAAGGAAGAAGACCAGATCCAACCCCGGAACCAGCCCCATCCCTTCTTCAAGGATCCTCTTGAGGACCGTTCCGGACACCTCGTCGAAGCCTTCTTCAGCCAGCCGGGCGAACTCTTTTTTCTTGTCGCGCGTCAGGACGGCGACGCACGGAACGATCCCGACCCGAAAGTCCGCCGGCGATGCGTTTCCCTCGGGAATCGGGATAGATCTCGCTTCCCCGTGCGTGTTCACGACCTCCGAGGGCCGGTTCTTGAGATCCCACGCCGCGTAGTCTCGAACGTCCATCGCGCGATTCCCAGCCAGGATCGAAAGGCCGAAATGCTCGTCAAAGAAATCCGTCAACCGCCAGGATGGCGAAACCGAACCGAACGGCGCGGCCTTCCTGCCTTCCCCCGCCACAACGGCCAATGGAAGAACCATGGGAAAAGCCATGAGCGTCTCGGACGTTATCTCGACTCTGCGGCGGATCTTCTTGACCACTCGACCTCCCGGAAGGACTCGAAGTGTAAAGGAATGTCAGGTTCCCGGTCAACCGGTCTGCGGGGCGAGCGCGGCCGCGACTTCCAGGATCACGCTGTCGGCGACCGGCCGCCCCCGTGAACCCAGCCGAATCATTCCCCCCGCGGCCTCAAGAAACTCGTCGGCCACGAGGGTGCGGATCGATTCCGCAAGCCGCTCGTCCCCGTCCGGAAGGATCGAGAGCGGAATCCCCTCGTCAAGCCTCAACCCGCGGAGCAGGCGCTCCAGGAGCTCTCCTTCCTCGTCCACACGATGGGTTCCGACGGCCCCCGATTCTGTCTCCTCGACGGCTTTCATGTACGAATCAACATCCGCAACGTTCCGCCACCGCCACCCGGAAACGAGCGAATGCGCCGCCGCGCCAAGACCCAGGACGTCCCCTCCCCGCCAGATCCGAAGGTTGTGCAGACAAGCGGCTCCGGGGCGCGCGGCGTTGGATATCTCGTAGTACTCGTATCCGGCCGCCGCCAGCCTTTCCCTCGCGGCCTCATCCATGGCGAGGAGTGCCTCCTCCCCAGGCAGACCCAGCCGGCCATCCCGGACCGCGCCGTCAAAATACGTCCCCGGCTCCCGCGAAAAAGCGTAAATGGAGAAATGGTCGGGCTCGATCGAAAGAGCGCGGTCAAGCGTTCGGCGCCACCGGCCCATCGTATGACCCGGAAAACCGTAGATCAAATCGAGGCCAGCTTGCCGGAATCCCGCCGACCTCGCCCATTCGACGGCACAGCCAGCCTCGTCTGATGTATGGATCCGTCCAAGAAACGAAAGCTCCTCGTCATCGAGGGACTGGACGCCAAGACTCAGCCGGTTGAAACCCGCGGCCGCGAGACGTTCCAGATCCCCGCGGATCAGGACGCCGGGATTGGCCTCCAGGGTGGCCTCCACGCCGTCTTCGAACGAGAAGATCCCCCGCATGTCTTCCAGGATCCTACCGAGGACCGCCGCCGAGAGCGTGAGGGGCGTTCCCCCGCCGAAATAGATCGATCCGAGACTGGAAGGCGGCCGGCGGGCGGCGGCCGCTTCGCGCCGGAGCGCGTCCCGATACCGTTCCGCCGGAGGAATGGCCGTCACGCGCGTGGGAATCGCGCAATACCGGCACTTCCCTCTGCAAAACGGAATGGAAACGTACAAGCCGGGGATTTCGGGTTGACACTCTTTGATCTCATCCATAAGATTGCGCGCCATGGAAAAGGATCCCGACACGCCCTCGCCCGACGAGCGGCTCAAGTCCCTCGTTCATGACCTTGCCATGACGCTCAACGAGGTCTTTTCGGAAAGCGACGCCGTGCGCGAGGCGATCTCCCGGATCGAGCAGGAGGGATACGAAGTCGAGCTCATCATGGCCTCTATCACCCGCATTCTGCGGAAGAACAAGGAAACCGGCGAATCGTTCCTCGCCTACGAATTCAACGCCTTCGACCACGATTTCCTGAGGGAAATGAAAATCCTTCCACCGGAAGAAAAAGGCGGCCAGCCTGGCGGAGAATAAGCCGCCCGCCGCCACCCCCATTCACCGCTTCACCCATTCACCCATTCACCGATTCACCTGTTTTTCCCAAATCATCGCCGCCTCGTCGCAATCCGGGAACTTCACGCACTTCACGCAATCGCCCCAGACCTTGTGAGGCAGCTCCGACTTGTCGGCGATCCTGAACCCGAGCTTACGGAAGAACTCCGGCACGTACGTCAGGACGAAAACCATCTGGATTCCCATCCGGTCGGCGTCGGCCAGGCAAGTGCCGGCGAGAGTCCGGCCGATGCCCCGGCCCGTGAATCCC
This sequence comes from Nitrospiria bacterium, assembly GCA_919903025.1. Classification (GTDB taxonomy): domain Bacteria; phylum Nitrospirota; class RBG-16-64-22; order RBG-16-64-22; family RBG-16-64-22; genus RBG-16-64-22. The sequence goes on from CAKKSE010000031.1 coordinate 12,227, forward strand.
TCAGCCACGGCGAGCGATCGGAGTTCGGCCAGCCCTTCCCACGTCACGTGGAGGGCCGCCGTCCCGATGACTTGCCCCTCTTCCTCGGCCACGAGGAAGTCCCGGACGGAGTCGTACAGCTCGCTGAAAGAGCGCGGAAGGAGGAGCTCCTTCTCGGCATACCCCCTGAGAAGGCTGTAGATGGCGGGAATGTCCCGGGGCAGGGCAGGGCGAATGGACATACGGTAGGATACCACAAAAACGAGGGGGCACGGCAGACCGTGCCCCCTCGAATGAGTTGATGCAAACAGACGCCGACGCTTTCCCCCTCACCCCATCCCTCTCCCCACAGGGGAGAGGGGGAACCAACGAATCGTCCTATCCTTTTCTCCTCGCCCCCTTTAGGGGGAGAGGACAAAGGTGAGGGGGTTTGAGACCAGCTAGAACTTGTAGATTCCCTGAACGTGAAGCCCGTGCTGGTGCATGCTCGTCGTCGTGTTCGATCCGAACATGCCCGTCGTATTCGTGTACGTGACCTCTTTCTCGAGGCCGTAGGCGTATCCCACGTCCACCGTGTAGGGCCCCGTCGTCCAGCCGAACCCGAGCGTCAGGTGCTGTTCCTGGATCGCCGGGAAGAGCGGGTTCATCGAATCGTTCGGAACCGGGTTCTTTCCGTAGTTGTACCCGGCCCGGACATTGTAGTTCATGATATTGTAGTCGAGACCCAGCGCGTAAACGGTCTGGTTCTTCCAGTTCAGGTTGAAGGCGTATCCGTCGTTCGTAAACCCCGGAGCGCTCTTGGGAACCACGTTGACCGTCTTCACGGCGTTCTTCCAGTTCATCCGTGAAACATCCACGGCGACCGTCAGGTTGTCGATCGGCTTGACGCCCACGCCCACGCCGTACTCGCTCGGCCAGCCGAAGCCCCTGACCTCCGCGTCGTACTCCCCGAGCCCCTTGACGGCGATCTTCCCGCCGTCGTACGTGAACTTCGTGGCCGACGTGTACTGCGCGCCGATGGACACCATTTTGTTGACCTGGTAGTTCACGCCGACCTTGCCGTTGTATCCCATGTCATCGACCGTCTTCAGGTCGAATCCCATGAACCCCGCGGCCATGACGACCGTGTTTGGAAACAGCTTCGCTTGGAGGCGGGAGTATCCGATCCCGACCGAAGCGCCGACCGAGAGCTCCGGCGTCGCCCGGTAGGCCACGGCCGGGACGAGCTTTCCGAACTCGATCTTGGAGTAGGTCTCGTCCGTCGTGCCGAAGACTGTCTTGATATCCTTGAAATGCGCCCCCATGCCGCCTTGGGCGAATATCCCGACGCCATACACAAGCGGGGATTTCTTGTCGTTCTTCACGTACCCGACGTTTGCCATGTAGTAGTTGATCGACTCCGCGTCCTTGTCGTTCCCGAGCTGGTCCTTGTGGTGGAGCCGCGGCATCAGGATGGCGAAGTCGAGGCCCGCCTGCGTGCCCGTGAGCGTGAGGTTCGCCGGGTTCTTGTTCATGGCGTTGAAGTCATCGAGCGTCGCGACGCCCGCGCCGCCCATTCCCTCATTCTTGGCGCCCACGCCGATCATGTTGACGCCGTTCGTCGCGAACGCCGGCGCGCCCGCGAGCGAGAGCCCCAGGAACAGAACCACACACCCCCCGATCCTTCTCTTCATACACGGCCTCCTATGCAAAAAGGTGGACGAAACTCTTCCAAACCCCGTTTGTGGGCGATAAGAATACCAGACCTCGCGGGAATTCCCACTGTTTTTTTCAGGAGAGAGAGACGGTCCGGCTCCCCGGGGGGAGGAGCCGGACCGCGGAAGGAAAGGCCTAAACAAACAAGGAGATGTTCGCGTCCACCGCGTACTCGAGGAACGCCGCCGCGCCGCAGACTTCGACGCCGGGGACGAGATCGGTCTTTTTGACGCCCATCACGTCCAGCGTCATCTGGCAGCCGAAGAGCCGCACGCCGCCTTCCCGGCAGATGTCGAGGAGTTCGGGGATCGTCGGGACTTTCTGCTTGCCCATCCACGACTTCATCATCATCGTGGCCATCGCAGTCATCCCCGGAAGCATCCCCATGATGTTCGGCATGGGAACGGGCATCGCCGGGTTGGCGATCGGCGGCACCTTGAGCGACCGGTACTTGTTCTTGTTGATGATGTCCAGGCCGTAGAACGTGAAGAAGATCCCGGCCTCCATGTCCATGGAAATGGCCGTGGACGCCAGGATCAACGGCGGGTAGGCCATGTCCATTGTCCCTTTCGAGGCGATGATCGCAAGACGTTTCTTCTTTTCTGTCATTGAGATTCTCCTTTGTTAACCCGAGGGCAGGGTACGCTCCCGGATCGGTTGTCGTCCTCTGATCGAATCGCTCATCCGCTCAGACAGCCGGCAAAAAAGGGGTCTTTCCCCCATCAGAGCCGTGGGGGAAAGACCAGAGCGTTCTCCGGAGGGTGCTGCCTGGGAGAACATGCGAGCCGCCTGCTTACTTCAAACCGGAATCCCCAGCTTGTTTACTTATTGCACTTCTTCATGTCGGAAGGCACCTTCCCCACGAGCTTGAGGAAGTTCTCGAACGGCCCCATGTTGTTCATCGCTTCCCACTTGGGACCGTCGAATTTCAGCCGCCCGAACATCATCGCCCTCATCGGGCCGTATTCGCCCTTTCCCATCTGCTCCCAGCGATACGTTTCCGCGTGCATAATGTAGTCGACGGACGTATCAGGCGTGACCGTGGTCGCGCCGCCGGCGGTGCAGATCGCCTTCTTGTCCTTGCTCTGGATCTTGAGCTCTACGCGCGGATCGTTGGGGCAGTTCGTCCGGTAGATGTGGAGCGCCTTGTACCCGCGCCCCTTGTCGTTCTTGATCCACCCGCCCTTCTCGAGATCCTCGGTGAGGACCTTGTCCTTGTTCCACGCCTCGCAAGCCTGCGCCGCCCACTCGGCGGACATCAGGACAGGCGGCCCCGCCGGAGCGGGAGCGGCAGGCGCCTGCTGTGCCTCGACCTGCCCGGCCACGAAGCTTAGAGCGAGCCCCGCGGCCAATCCTGCCATTGCTGCTCTCTTTCTCGTCATCACTCTCCTCCATCCGCGGGCAAGCAACCCGCCTTCCTAGTTCGAGGAAAAGTCACAAGGTGATGCAACGGTATCGGCAAACCGCCCCCCTCACCCAGCCCTCTCCCCCGCACCGGGGGAGAGGGGAAAAAACAGGGTCCCCCTCCTTCATCTCTCCTCTCCCCCTCTGGGGGGAGAGGATCAAAAGGTGAGGGGGTTGATGAGGATGTCATGGATACCATGCTTCCAGCAGCAGCTAGAACCGGTAGCTGTACATCAACTGCGCGCTGGTCTGGCTGTGCGTGTTCGTCACGCCCGAGCCGGCCGTCGCCTTCACCTCCGGCGCGTAGATCACGGCCGCGTCGACGCCGGAGGCCTTGTCGATGGCGAATCCCGCGCCGACCGTGTAGTGGTTCTTCACGATCGCCGGGAATAGCGCGTTCAAGTACGTGTCCGGAATCGGGTTGTTGCCGATGTTCGCCCCCACCCGCACGGTGATCGGATCGGACACCTTATACCCGAGACCAAGCATGAAGACGTTCTGGTCCTTCCAGTTCTGATACATGGTCGCGTCCACGGCGGCGCCGGCGAAGCCCGCCGCCGCGGCGTTCGACTGCGTCGAGTCGGCCGTGAACGTCATCGCGAAATTCTTCATCGTGTTCTTCCAGTTGATCCACTTATAGTCGGCCACGACGAGGAGTTCCTTCGTCGCCTGGTACGCGGCGCCCAGGCCGATCATCTGCGGCCACTCGAAGTTCTTCACGGCGATCTTCCCGGTTACGGGGATCGTCATCGTCGCGCCGCCCATGACCACGTTGAACGTGGCGCTCGCCTTGTCGCTCTCCAGGTCGGAAAGCGCCGTCTTACTGTGGTAAGCCGCGCCGAGCGTGAGCTGGTCGTTAACCTTGTGGACCCCGCCGACCTTCGCGGCCACCCCGTACCCGCGGGCCTCGCCGGTGAAGTCGCTGGAATTGGAGAAGTCGAACCGGCCCCAGTTGAGTCCCGTGATGATTCCGCCCGCCATGTAGCTCTGGAAGCCGCTGATCATCGTCCCGGAGACGGTCCCGAAGGTATTGCTCTGTCCCGGCATCATGTTCATGAACTGCGACCCGCTCATGGGCATCTTGAGATCCATCCCGGCCCAGACGCCCTCGAGGCTCACCCCAACCTTAGTCTTCTTGTCCACTTCCATGACGAACGGAATGACGAGGCGCCCGACGGAGAGCTCCGATCGGGCCTTGTCGCCCGAACCGGCCGCCATGAACGAATCGGCCGCGTACTCGGTCCCCATGCCGCCCTGGGCGAAGATCCCGACGCCGTAGGCCATCATCCCGACGTTCTTCACGTAGCCGAGCCCCGGCATGATGAAGAGATCGGCTGAGGACTTGGCGTCCGGCATCCCGGTCATCTTGGACGTTACGTTGGGCCCGAGAAACGACAGGGCGATGTCGAGCCGGTCGCCCTGTGCCCCGAGGCCGAGCGTGGCGGGATTGTTCATCATGCCGAACGTCCCGTTGTCGTAGGCCATGGATGCACCGCCCGCGCCCGTCGCGATGGGGCCGTACCCTTCGAGGTTCATGCCGTTCGTCGCGAAGGCCGGCGGTGCGACGATCATGATTCCAAGTACCGCGAACCCTAACCACTTCATCGTCTTCATTTTCCCCTCCCCGCTTGTGATGTCTTCAACATCCCCTGGGAAACTACTCCCCAGGGACACTGGAATACTGAGCCGATTGTCCTTCCCGCCGCGCCAGAAAAACAAAACGCCCTCCCGAACGGACCTGCTAGAGGTCCGGACAGGAAGGCGTTCATGACCTTCCACCGAGAATCACCGCCAGCCATGAGCGGTGAGAGATATAGCGTTGGACGCTTCAACGGCCCGCCCAAAGGCCGCGTAGAGTGGGAGGCTTTTATCAGTGTGGGACGGCGTTTGTCAAGAGGATTTTTCGGGAACTTCGGGAGGTCTAGCCACCCTCGTCGAAGCCTCGGACCCCTCCCCCTTCGGCTCTGGCCAGGGACAGCGCTTCGTCAGCCCTCCGAATGAGCGAGGACGTGGTCGCGGCGTCGTCCGGGAGGGTCGCGATCCCGAAGCTCACGACCAGCCTGTTCTTCTTCCGCCCGAAGGCCGGGTCCTCGGCGATCAGCCCCGAGAGCTTCTTCGCCGCCCGGAGAGCGGTGGCCTTGTCGGCTTCGGGGAGGAAGAGGCGGAAGACGCCGTTCCCGCCCGAGCACGCGACATCGTACTCCCGGAGATTCGCCTCGACCAGACGGGCCAGGGCGCGGATCACACCCTCCGACGATTGCTCCCCGAGAACGGCCAGGAATGATTCCTCGTTGTCCGGGGCCGCTACGATGACGGAAAGCGTCCTCTTGTACCGCATCGCCCGCTTCACCTCCCGGCGAAGGACGTCCCGGAAGACTGCATCGTCGAAGAGCTGGCTCGTCGGATCGCGCCGCGCCAGGAGACGGATTGAGAGACCCAGGGCGATCACCCGCCCTGCGAGGCGGAGGTACCCCTCATCGGCCGCCGAGGGGCTCGATCCCGCCGCGCCCTTTCGTCCCGATCCCGGGGACAGATCGAAGACGAGAAGCCCTCTGAGATTTCCCTCCCAATGAAGGGGAAGCAGAACAAGGCCGCCCGAGGGCGAAGAGGACCCCAAAGAGGGAGCGAGCTGGAGAAAGCCCTCCACGCCGTTGCCCGAGACCGCCGGCCCCCGATGCAGAAGCTGAAATTCCGGACGCAGGAGAAATGCTCTTGTCTCGTCATCCAGCCTGATCGGGGCGAACAATTCGACTCGCGCGCTTCCGGCGGCCGCTGTCGGAACCATTCCCTCGTCCGTCCTGTCCGACAGAAATCCGACGGCGGCCTGGGCCTTGAGGACCCGCGAGAGGATGTCGAGCGATGACCGGACGGCCTTTTCGGGACTCGCCGGCCACTCCAAGCCTCCCATGATTTCCCGGATGGCTCCGAACCAGTCAGGAGTCTTTGGCATCTTTCCCGCCCTTGTTTTGCCTTGGCGATTCAAATCCGTCAGAAAAAGTATAGGCCGCCGGCCGGATCGTGTAAAGCCGGCGGCTTCAGACTACCTTCCCGGAAACGCGGGCAGACCGCTCTTGGCCGGATGCCGGTGGCGATGAACAGTGAGGATTTCGCTCGCGACTTCCTCCACCGCCTTTCGCGTAACGTCCAGGCGCGTCCAGCCGCCGTGCTTCCTCAAAACGTCTTCATAATGAGCCAAATCGCCATCGATCGATTCGGCGTCGGCGTATCCTCCCAAGCCGGACCGCCCGAACCGGTCCAGGCGCTCGCGCCTCAGGTCGGCCAGGCGGACCGGTTCGATCATCAGCGCATAGACCCGCGAGGGATCGATGGTGTCCAGCATGGCCGGAGGCTCTATTCCCCTCACGATCGGGACGTTCCCGACCTTGAGGCCCGCCTGATTGGCCAGATAGATCGACAGCGGCGTCTTGGAGGTGCGTGACACGCCGACGAGCACGACGTCGGCCGAGCCGAGCGTCGCGGTATTCCTGCCGTCATCGTGCTGGACCGTGAATTCGATCGCCTCGATCCAGCGGAAGTACGAGGAGTTGACCCTGTGCAGAAGCCCCGGGACCCCGCCGGGGACCGTCTCCAGGTATTCCGAAAGACCGAAAAGGAGGGAGCCGATGACGTCGACCGCCGGCACGCCCGCCGCCGCCGCTTCGCGCGAGATCTCCTCGCGCAATTCCATCGAGACGATCGTGTGGACGATCATCCCTCCTTCCTCGCGCGCGCGCCGGGCCACGTCCCGGATCCCTTCGGCGGTCCGCACGTTCGCCACGCGCTCCAGCGCGACCCGCCTCCCGGGAAACTGCTGAAGGGCCGCCCGTGTCACCCTCTCGACCGTCTCCCCAGTGGCATCCGATACGACGAAGACCATGTACTCGCGTTCGCTCATATTTATCTAGCTCCCCTTCAAATCGTCGTCATTGAAATAGAACGATGAATCGACGAACTTTTCGACGGAGGAAGCAGGCGCCTCATCCACGCCCCGGATCTCGCTGACGGCCGCGACCGGGACCGAGACCCACTGCATCTCCGTCTTCAAGTGCACGGTCTCCTCCGACACCTCGATCAGGACGCCCCGATACGTGACGCCCGAAGCCACCACCTCGACTTCCTTTCCCTGAAGAGCGTAGATCTTGTCGATCATCTCTCCCCTCCCTGGCTTGGAAAGCCCAGCGAAACCTTCGTGACCAGGCCGCGCCGCGAAAGCCGACGAACGATGAGAGCGGTCCGGACGATCCAGTCGACGATCATCGCGCTCCAGACGGCGGCGATCGGCGCTCCCGCGAAGGCGGCCGCAACCGCGGCCGGAATCCGGACGCCCCACATCCCCCAAATGGTGACAAATAGATTATACCTTGTATCTCCCGATCCGCGAAGGGCCGCGGCCAGAAGAAGGGTCAGGGCCAGCGGAACCTGGAGCAGAGCCACGATCCGAAGATAGAGGATGCCTGGTTCAAGGACGCCTGGATCGTCCGTGAACGCGCGGATCAGGGGGCCGGGAACGGCGAAGAAGATCACTCCCATCAAGGCCATGAATACCACGGCCAGCCTTGCCCCTTCCCTCATGACGGCGTTCGCCCGCCTCGCGCGGCCCCCGCCCAACGCCTGGCCCACGAGGGTCGTGACGGCGAGTCCCGCCCCAAGGGCCGGCATGAACGAGAATGCCTCGATCGCGAGACCGACTTGGTGGGCGGCGTATACCGACGTCCCGTAAAGGAGGACGATCTTCGCGTACGTCATCTGGCCCGCCTGCTGGAGGAGACGGTCGAAGAAGACCGGCAGGCCGACTCGTAACGCCTCCAGAATCATTCCTCCCGATCCGCCGCGCCACCGGATGAGCCCTCCCTTGAGAGCCAGGACGAAGAGGAACGCGACGGCCGCGCCGTCCGAGACAACGACCGCCAGGGCGGCGCCCCGGACGCCCATCGGTTCGACAGTTCCGACGCCGTAGATGAGAGGGATGGCGAGAGCGACGTGAAGGAGATTCGCCCCGGCGTACGCGATCAGCGGAACGCGCGTGTTCCCGGCGCCGTGGAAGACCGCCGCGAGGACGGACAGGGCGGCTGTGACGGGGAAGAAGAGGAACAGGAGGCCCAGATAAGCCGCGGCAAGGTCGACGACGTCGGGAGCGGCCCCCATCAGCCGGGCGACCCACGTCCTCCCCAAGAGTCCCAGGACGGCCAGGACCGCCGCGATCCCGATCCCCGCGGCGAAAAGACGGCCCGCGACGCCAGCCGCCCGCTCCGGGTCCTTCGCGCCGCGCAGGTGCGCCGTGACGACGGTCGTCCCCGCCGAGATTCCCCAGAGGGCCGTCGTCCAGAGAAAGACGTGGAGCTGTCCGACGCCCACGCCCGCGATCGCCGCCGCCCCGAGGCGGCCGACAAGAAAGACATCAAGGATCCCGCCCAGCCGGAGGAGAAGGTGAGAAAGGACGGCCGGCCACGCCAGGGCCGCGATGTGGCGGCGAACACGGCCGGTGTAAAAGAGGTGGGAAAGGAAGGACCCGCGGCGCCGGCTCACCGGCCGGCCGCGGCAACCGTGAAGATCTCGCGCATGCGTGCGTGAGGAAGATCGGAGACGGCCCAGCAGATCCCGCCGCGGGCGTCTTTCCACGCGACGGCGTTCCGGCCCTTGACGCGGACGGACTTCCATCCCTCGCGCCCGATTCCGTCGGCGCCCGGCTCGATCATCCCCGACGGGGGGATGAAGAGCGTGACCGGCTGGCCCTCGACGTCGTAAACGACGGCCCCGTGCCCCTGGGTCAAAAGCCGGCACATCTGGGCGCCCACCATGCGGGCTCCCTTCGGGCGAAGGTCGGGAACGGGAACGGGAGAGCCGGCGGCCGCGGAAAGCCACGCCGCCGCGGATTTCGGATCGGACTCGCGGATCGCAAGGTCCAATCCCTGGGCGAATCGGGCATGCTCATCCACGAGCGCCTCCGCCAGGACCGGCTCGACTCCCGGCCTGAACCAAACGAGAGTCCCCGCCACCGCGAGAAGTCCCACTGCCGCCGCCAGCCAGCGGCTGTATGCCCGGGGGGCTCCTCCCTCCCGCCAGGACGGGACTCGCCGAACGGCCCTCGGCGCCGGACGGGACGCCGGCACGGGACGCGCGGCGTCATCACCCGGCAGGGAGGCCCGTACGCGCTCGGCGAACCCGTACGGGAGCGCCATGTCCGCGCATCGTTGTCGGACGAGCCTCTTGAGGTCCCGTTCTCTCTCTTCCGCCGCTCTGCAGGACGGGCACGCGCGAAGATGCTCGAAAAGGCGGACCGATTCTTCCCCGTCCACTTCGCAATCGACAATTGCAGTGATGCGTTCCTGGATTTCGCGGCAGTCCATCCCCAACCTCACGCGCCCGCCGAAAGAACGCGAACCGGCTTCGCCCGCCTGAGAAGAAACTCGCGCAGGGCGCGCCGGCCCCGGTGAATCCGGGACATGACCGTCCCGACCGGGACCTGCGTCATCTCCGCGATCTCCTTGTACGAAAACTCCTCCACGTCGCACAGAAGAACGGCGGCCCGGAACTCCAGCGGCAGAGCGCGGAGCCCTTCCATGAGATCGCCGTCCAGCATCCCGGCGAAGACCACTTCCTCCGGCGTAGGCGGAAGAGCCGCGATCGTCGGGTCCGCCCGGCCTTCCAGCGTGCTCATCGTCTCGTCCAACTCCATCATCTGCGGTCCCCGGACGCGTTTCCGATACTCGTTCACAAACGTGTTCATGAGAATTCGGAAGAGCCAGGCCCGGCAGTTCGTCCCCGGCTCGAAAGAATCGAAGAAGCGGTACGCCCGGAGGACCGTCTCCTGAACGAGATCCTGGGCGTCGGCCTCGTTCCTCGTGAGGTGAAGCGCCGTGCGGTAGAGCGGACCCAGGTGAACCAGGGCCTCGGCCTCAAACCGCTCGGAGCGCGATGGAGAGGCGGACGGGTTCATCGAATGAAAACCCCCTCGACCGTCCGCCCACAAATCCTAGAACCGGACGGCCGGCGGAAAAATTCCCTCTTGTCGACATTTCAGGCGGGACGGGTCTCGACCTGGATCTCGATCGGGACGGCCTTCTTGAGCATCCCGCCCACCGAACAGTATTTCTCCTGCGAAAGCTCGACCGACCGCCTCGCGGCTTCCTCGGACAGATCGCGGCCGTAGAAGACGAATCGGACCTCGATCTTCGAGTATACCTTCGGATGGTCCGCGACCCGCGTCCCCTTGAGGTGAATCGAGAACCGCGCCACGTCTTGTCTCTTCTTCCGCATGATCGAGACCGCGTCCATGGCCGTGCACGTCCCGAAAGAAATCAAAAGGAGCGCCATCGGTTTGAAGCCCGCCCCTTCCCCGCCGTGCTCGGGGGCCGCGTCCATGACGACCTCGTGACCGTCGGCGTCTCGCCCGATGAATTTCATCCCGGAATCGAGGCTCACGTCGACTTCGACGATCTCGTCCATGTCTCCTCCGCTCCCATTGCTCCACTCTCTCCCCCTGGTCCGAAGGACTCCGACATCCTTCGAAGGAGAGCGCCTCTTCTCTTTTTCCCCTCTCCCCTGGCGGGAGAGGGTCAGGGTGAGGGGGATCTCTCGCCTACCACAAGACGCTCTTCGGCGCGGCCTTCTTCAGAAACGCGTCCACGCCAAGAGCCCGTCCCGCGCCGGTCAACAGCAGGACAGCCTGGCAGACGATGAAGAGGCGGTTGATCCCCGACGACGCCGGGGCGGTCCAGCCGCTGGCGAAGTAGAAATTGAGGTTCATGAATATCCCGGCCAGCGCCGCCGCGCGCGTCATCAATCCGGCGATCAGCAGGCCGCCCACGGCGATCTCTCCCGTCACGACAAGGTACGAAAACAGGTCGGCGTTGGGGATCGCCGTCTCGATGAGGAAATCCTTGTACCACCCGTGCGGGTTCTTCTCCGCCCATCCCTTCAGAATGCCCGCCAGGATCGGCTTCGAGAGAAACCCGCCCGAGAGCTTGTTGATCCCCGCCGCGAGGAAGTAGTACCCGATGTATATCCGAAGGAAGGCGAGGTAGATCATCGACGTCTTCTCGCCCGTCAGCTCCTTGAGAAACCCGGCCATCGCGCCTCCTTTTCAGACCGGCCTGATCGTAACCGAGCACGCCCCAAAAATCAATCGGACGACGACAATCGCGGCATTCTGGTCTACGGCCTGACAGCCTTGATTCGCCGTCGCGGGCCGGTGTAGACTATCCAACAGTCTTCACTTGGACCTCTTTGGAATTCCCCGTTGCTCGAACGGACCTTTATCCATATCCCCAGAATCGGCGAGAAGCGGGAGACTGCGCTTTGGGCGCGGGGGTACACGAGCTGGGACCGCTTCCGGGAAGCGTATCCCCCGGGGGCCTTCCGAGAGCACGCCGTCAGCTACCTCGACCGCGATCTCGCCGCCCGCTCATTGCCGCGGGCCCAGGCCTGGCGGCTCTTCCCGGAGTTCGCCGGACGGGTCCTCTACCTCGACATCGAGACGACGGGGCTTCATCCGGGACCTGATTCCGTCACCTGTATCGGGACGTACGACGGGAGGACCGTCCGCGCTTTCGTCGCCGGCGCGGACATCGACGAATTCGAGCACACCCTGAACCGCGCCGAACTTCTGGTCACCTACAACGGCGCCTGCTTCGACCTCCCGTTCCTCAAGACCGCTTTCCCCCGTCTCGATCTGGACCGCCCGGCCCACATCGACCTCATGTACCCGCTCAGGAAGCTAGGCTTCCGCGGCGGCCTCAAGGGCGTCGAGCGCCAGCTTTGCATCCGGCGGGACGAATCAATCTCCGGGGCCGACGGCTATACCGCCGTCCTCCTCTGGCGGGCCCACGAGCGGGGCAACCCGAACGCCGTCGAGACACTTGTGCGCTACTGCCTCGAGGACGTCGTAAACCTCGAGCCGCTCATGATCGAGGTCTTCAATCGCTTCGTCGGAACGTATCCGCTTGACGTCCCGGGCCTCCCATGTCCGCCCCGCCCGAAGATCGCGGCCCAGGCGGACGCCGATCTCGTCCGACGCCTCACCGCGCACCGCGAGCCCCCTCCCGGCGCCGTGACGTGACTCAGGGCTTCCTCTTGCAGACCTCATCCCTCACCCGGTCGATGACGCTCCCGGCAGGGATCTCGCCTTCCTGCTCCTTGTGCTTGACCATGCCGATCACCTTCCCGTCCTTCGTCATGTGCAGCGTTTCCACGAGCTTGAATATGTTCCGGGCGCAGTCGACCTCGTACAAGTCCGCGTTGAACTCGTAGCCCGCGTATTCCTTCCCCAGCTTCTCGACCGTCTTCCGTCCCTCCTCGGTCGCCTTGCATCCGGGCCCGACGGAAGTCCTGACCCACACCAAGACCCGGCTGGCGGACCCATAGGAGATCCTGTTCGCGTCGTACTCGAACCGGCACGGGCCCCCGGTCTGGCTGACGGTCTTCCAGTCCTCCTTCGGCGCATAGACCCCTCTCGCCCGCGCGACGTCGGCGAGCATGATCAGGCTGGCTTTGTGTCCCCAGGCCCGCCGCTGGTAATTGATGAGATCGACCAACTCCTTGTCGCTGAGGCGGCCGGCCGAACCGATCGGCGGCATCGTGCCCGTGTACACCTCCCCTCCCACGACCAGGCCCCCGTGATACCCGAAGATCACCCGGCGCAGATACTCCTCGATCTTCCAAGGGTCCTCCGAGACCGTAAGCGGGTTCCCCGCGAGAGGAGGGAAGAACCCAGGAATTCCCTGGCCGTTCCACTGGTGGCAGGCCGCGCAGTGCTGGAGGTGCAGGGCCTCTCCGCGGGGGCTGGCCTGCGCCTCCCCGGCCGACAGGATAACCGCAAGGACCACAGCCGCCGCGCCCCTTCTGCTCACAGATCGCATTTTGCGTCTCCTTTCGAGAGTGATGACAGCCCGCGCAGGGCCGGCGTTCGTCAAATCGCGGATTCCCGCGTCTCGGGTCCGCGAAAATCCGGGCTTCCAATTCTCGCACATCAAGACATCACCTGCAAACCTGACCACGGTCCTCCCGTCTCGACTTTCTCTCCCTCCCGCGCTTCAAGTGCTTCAACCGAAAGAGGTCTTCGCGCTCCCGTTCCTCCAGCGTCTGCCGGATGAAGCGAGCGTCGGCTTGGAGCCCGGGAATCACCCGCTCCGAGAGGGCGTTCACGCGCCGCGTGACCCGCTTGATCTCGTCTCCCACCCGCTTCAGGCGCATCTCCCGCGACGTCATCTTCACGAGCGTCTCCACGGCCTTCTCGAAGTCGGTCACCGTCTCGTCAGCCGCGACGGGAACGCCCAGCGGGGAGTACCCCCGCGCCCACGATTCCCGCACGATCGGCTTGACCGTCTCTATCTCCGGAAACCTCGTGCCCCAGATGTTCCTCTCCGTCACGCTGATCTCGCCCTCCCGTCCCGTCCCCAGGGCCAGGGCCTTGAGCCTCTCGGGACCGAGCAATGACGAAGCCGTATCGAGCGAGAGGCCGGCCCTCTTGAGATCGCCCGTGAGCGACTCGCGGGCCGCGATGGCGTGCTCCATGATCCGGAAGAATTCCTTCATGAGCGCCTCGCGCTTGGCGCGGAGAAGAACCAGCCCCTCCGCGGCGGCCTGGATCTCCCGCCTCCTCGCGAGGAGGTTCATCCGGGTAGGACTCACGCGGGACACTATTCCTGCCTGCCGCCGTACCGATCGATCAGCGCGTCGGAGAGACGAACCAGGCGTTCGCGCTGGACCGTTTGAAGAAGCCGCCATCCGATGGCGAGCGACTCCTCCACCGTCCGGTTCGCTCCCCCTTGCCCCACGAACTCCCGCTCGAACGCCTCCGCGAACCCCAAGACCTGCCGGTCCTCCTCCGACAAGCCCGCTTCTCCCACGATCGCCTCCAGCCGCCGGAGTTCCCTTCCCCGCGCGTACAGGGCGTACAGCTGATCGGCCACGGGACCGTGGTCTTCACGGGTTTTTCCCGGACCGATCCCCCGTTTCATCAGGCGCGAGAGGGACGGAAGAACATCGATGGGAGGGAACACCCCCCGCCGATGGAGCTCCCGCGAAAGAACGATCTGACCTTCCGTGATGTACCCCGTCAGGTCGGCGATGGGGTGCGTCATGTCGTCGTCGGGCATCGTCAGGATTGGAAGCTGGGTCACGGACCCGGGCCTCCCGGCGATTCGTCCGGCCCGTTCGTAGATCGTCGCGAGGTCCGTGTAAAGGTAGCCGGGATACCCCCGCCGGCCGGGGACTTCTTCACGGGCCGCCGCGATCTCGCGGAGCACCTCGCAGTAGTTCGTCATGTCCGTGAGGATCACGAGGACGTTCATTCCCCGGTCGAACGCGAGATACTCGGCCGCCGTCAGGGCAACCCTCGGCGTGAGCAGGCGCTCGATCGTCGGATCGTCGGCCAGGTTCAGGTAGACCACGGCGTTCGAGAGAGCGCCCGTCTCCTCGATGACCTCTTCGTAGTAGGCGGCGTCGCGGTGCGTGATTCCAATCGCCGCGAAGACGACCGCGAACTTTTCGGACTCGCCCGCCACGGTCGCGTGCCGGAGGACCTGGGCGGCGATCTCCTTCGCCGGAAGGCCGGCCCCCGAAAAGATGGGGAGCTTCTGTCCCCGCACAAGCGTGTTCATCACGTCGATCGCGGACATCCCCGTCTGGATGCAGGCCGTGGGCACGTCGCGCCGGACCGGATTGATCGGGACGCCGGTAACCGGGACTCGTTTCTCCGGAACGGGCGCGGGGATTCCGTCGATGGGATCTCCCGTCCCGCTGAACCGCCGGCCGAGAATTCCGGGGGCCAGCGAAACGCGGGCCACGTCCTCCGAGAAATGGACGACCGTGTCCCGGTTGTCGAGGCCCGCCGTGCTCTCCAGGACCTGGACGACGACGTACCGCTCCGAGATCTCGATCACCTGGCCGCGCCGCCGCTCCCCGCCCGGGGCTTCGATCGAAACCCGTTCTCCGAGGACGACATGGGGCGCCCTCTCAAGAAAGACGAGCGGCCCCATGACGCGCGTCACGGCGGCGGAAGAGCGGAGCAAGAGGTCTTTGAGCCCGGGGATCACGAGCCTTCTCCCGCGCCGGAGGAAGACAGCCGCCCAATGGTCTCTCTCGCCCATTCGTCGAATCCCTCGACCGGGCGCTCGGGCGCGGACAGGACCTCGCGCCGAAGAGGATGGCTCAGCAACCCCTCGAGGACGGCGCCGCGAGCGAGAGACGCCTTGAGATGGTCGAAATAGGCGAAGATGACCTTCAGCATCATGTACTGCTTCTCGGGCGGACAGGCGCCATCCACGGGAGAGAACGCGTTCTGCCTCAAGTAGCTCTCACGCAGGATTTCCGCCGCGTCCAGGAGGATCCTCTCTTCCTCCGGAATCGCGTCGATCCCCACGAGCTGGACGATCTCCTGGACCTCGGCCTCCCGCCCGAGCGTCTTCATCAGGCGCAGACGCATCTCGGGCCAGTCGGGCGCCACGTTATCCCGGAACCACGGGTCGAGCGACGTTGTGTACTGGGAAAAGGAGACCTTCCAGTCGACGGCCGGGTAGTGGCGGCGGTGCGCGAGGACCGGGTCCAATCCCCAGAGCGCGCCCGCGACGCGGAGCGAGGCTTGCGTCACCGGTTCCGAGAAATCGCCCCCCGCCGGAGAGATGGCCGAAATGAGCGTGAGGCTTCCCGTGCGCTCTCCCTCCCCCAGGCAAACAACGCGACCCGCGCGTTCGTAGAACTGCGCCATGCGGGTCCCGAGAGTGGCGGGGTATCCTTCCTCGCCCGGCATTTCCTCCAGGCGCGAGGAGATCTCGCGCAGCGCCTCGGCCCAGCGCGACGTCGAGTCGGCCATCATTGCCACCGAATACCCCATGTCCCGGTAGTACTCGGCAATCGTGATCCCCGTGTAGATCGAGGCCTCGCGCGCCGCGACGGGCATGTTCGACGTGTTGACGACCAGGACGGTCCTGTTCATGAGGGGGCCGCCCGTGCGAGGGTCCGCGAGACGCGGGAATTCCTCCAGGACTTCCGTCATTTCGTTTCCGCGCTCGCCGCATCCCACGTAGACGATGACGTCCGCCGCCGCGAACTTGGCAAGCGTCTGCTCGACGACCGTTTTCCCGGTCCCGAATCCGCCGGGGACAACGGCCGTTCCCCCCGCCGCCACGGGGAAAAGCATGTCGAAGATGCGTTGACCCGTCAGGAAGGGAACGCCCCCGGGAAGCTTCCGAGCCGCCGGCCGCGGCACGCGCACCGGCCACCGCTGGAGCATCGTGATACCCTGCCCATCCTCGAGCCGGGCGACCGGCTCCATCAGGGAGAACTCGCCATCGCCGACCCAGGCGATCCGGCCCGACAGACCCGGGGGAACGAGGATTCTGTGAGCGAGCCCCGGGACCTCCGGGACCTCCCCCAGCACGTCGCCCGGTCGCGCGGTTTCCCCCGCCCTCCGGTGCGGCGCGAACGGGAAACGCCGGTCGCGGGCGAGAGCGGGCACCGCGATTCCGCGGGAGATGAAATCGCCCGAGACCGCCGCAACGGCCCCGAGCGGGCGCTGGACGCCGTCGAAGACGGACCCAAGGAGACCAGGCCCCAGCTCCACGAGGAGCGGCTCCCCCGTGGCAATCACGGGCTCATCCAGCGAGAGGCCCGTCGTCTCCTCGTAGACCTGGCAGGTGGCCACGTCGCCGTCCAGGCGGATGACTTCTCCCTGCAGACCCATCTCCCCGATGATCACGCGGTCGTACATCCGCGCGCCCCGGAGCCCGCGCGCTTCCACGGTCGGCCCCGCCACCCGGGAGATGCGGCCCGTCAAGACCTGAGCATTTGTGTCCAGCCTATTCACCTATTCACCGATTCACCCAATCCCCCCTCCCCCCCCCTTTGTCAAAGGGGGGGGAGGGGGGATTCTGCGCAATTGCGGATTCACCGCCTGATTCGAAGCTGGTACCCGACCGCCCGCCGGATCATCCGGATAATGTAGTCCTCGCGGCCCGAGACCCGCTCCCAGCCGAATAGAGAGGGGATCGGCACAACGGCGGGACGGTTCGATCCTTCCGCCTTCTTCTGGAGACGTTCCGGGAGCGATTGGAAGATCCCCTCGTCGATCGCGATGAGCCCCACGGCTGGATCGCGCATCAAAGATTCCACGGCCTGTTGGGCGCCGGGACCTGCCTCCGCGACGACGCATGGATACCCCGCGAGCCGGAACCCGAGAGACTCGTCGGGAGGGGAGAGAAAGACGAGGCGAGGCATCAGGCGATCCCCAGGGCGAGCGCTTCGATCTGAACGCCCTTGGGCATTCCGTGTTCCTTCGATCTGGCCAGGGCGCGGATCCGGGCCGCCTCGTGGATCTTTGAATGAACGAACGACGCAGTGAGAAACGCCGACAGCGGATCGCGGCGGGCCGCCGCATCGACGAACCGGGCGCGCCAGAGGGCCGCCAGGCGCTCCACCTCCGCCGCGGGACGCGGGTGATCGGGGCGAAGGCCGCGAGCCACGAACCCCGGAAGCCCCAACCGGTTCTTGAGCCCGTCGATCGCTTCTTGAAGCGTCGGGGCGTTTCTGACAAACAGGAGATCGGCCGCCCTCAACCGCCCGCCGGAAATCGGCGCGACTTCCGCCTCCGTCCCCCGGGACCGAAAAGCCGAAACAAGGCCGAGTCCGTCGGCCACCATCGAAAGGTACGCCGCCAGGCCCTTCCCGTCCCCCTCGATCGAATCGAGACGCGACATGACGGAGGCGAGACTTTCTCGCGTCAGGACCTCCTCCATCACGATGGGATCCCCCGTCCGGGCGTATCCTTCCAGTCCTCGCCGGAAGGGGAGAGAGAAGGGATCTTTCCAGAGGGAAAGAACGGCGGAAATCGCGTCAAGGTCGGCCAGCCCCGCGAGATGCGCGAGAACGGCTTCGGAGAACCTGGGAGTGGGAACAGCGCCATCGAGGACTTCGGCGGCCGGACGTCCGTGATGAATCCCCCGAATCACGCCCAAAAGAGAAGCCAGGTCCCACTCGAAGAAGAGCGCCTCGACCATCTCCCCCGCCCGGCCGCGCGCCGCCCGCCCCAGAGCGTCCCATGTCCGCCCCAGGTGTCGCCGGACGGCCTCGTCGATCCGGGGGATGCTCGGCGCGTCCTGTTTCACCGCGGCTATCTCGCTCCCATAGTCCGACGCCTGCAATGCCTGGACGAATCTCGCGAGATCCGCCGACTCGATCAGCCGCCCGAAGTCGGAGGCCGAGAGAAGCCTGGACATCATGCCTCGCACGCGCGCGGCGAGATAGGGGTACGCGGGATCCGGGTCCGCCTCTTTGAGTCGGGCCTTCAACGCGTTCATGCTTCTTCACCCATTCTCGGATTCAACCATTCCCGTAGACCCCCTCACCCTCCCCTCTCCCCCTTTGAGGGGGAGAGGGGAGGGTGAGGGGGTGATTCACCTATTCGCCGCCTCTTCCAGTTCCCGGACGATCTCGGGAACCAGGTGGATCCAGGCCTTCTCCAGGCGGCCCTCGGCCGTGTTCCGGACAATCAGACGGCCGCCCTCAACGCGAATCTCGACGCCGGCCTCGGACACCGCCTCCGGCACGACCCGGGCCGTCCGCTTCCACCGCGCGAGAAGATGTTCGCACTCCTTCGCTTTGGAAGGAGGCACGCGGACCTCAACCTCGGCCGCGGAAACCGCATCAACGGCCTCCCGAAGAAGCGCCTCAAAGGCTTCCTGAGAGCCGGCCCTCTCGACGAGAAGTCTTTCCGTCTCCCGACGGAGCGAGGCCAGAACCTCTTCGAGGACCAGCAGGCGGACCTTCTCCGATTCCCGCCGAGCATGGCCGAGGACGCGCTCGCGCGTTTCCTCCGCCTCCCGCGCCATTCTCGATCGCGATTCTTCGCGCAGGGCCGCGGCACGCCGGCGCGCCTCCTCCCGGATCCGCGCCGCCTCGCTCTCGGCGTCCGCGAGGCGTTCCCGGCGCCGGGCTTCCCCTTCCGCGCAAAGGGCCGCGATCAACTCCTGATATCCCATATCCCCGCTCTCGGCTCTCGGCTGTCAGCCATCGGCCCCTGTTAGCGCAGGCCCGCGCTGAATGCCGGCCACCCGCCGCTCACAAGAACAGGATCAGGATCGCCACGACGAAACCGAGGATGACCAGCGTCTCCGGAATCGCCAGCAGGATGATGACCGTCCCCGCCGATTCCGGCTTCTCGGCGATGACGCCGGCCCCCGCCGCGCCGATCTTCGACTGGGCCCATCCCGTCGCCAGGGCCGAGAGACCGACGGCCAGCGCCGCCGCGAGTGCAATCAGTGCCTTTTCCATATTGTCCCTCCTCGCTTTTGAAAACCCCTCCTTTGTAAGGAGGGGCAAGGGGAGGTAGAGATAACCAAGGCATCTACCCCTCCCTACCTCCCCTTACAAAGGGGAGGAGTTCTTTTCCTATTCACCTATTCACCTATTCACCGATTCACCGGCTCACCGGCCCGCCTGAGCGGCGCGAACGGGCGGCCGCCGGGTTGATAGAACTTTCCGAAGAACTCCACATAATGAAGACGAAGCGATTGGATCGCGGGGTCCACGATCCCCACGACGAGCCCGAGCGTGTGAAAGAGAAACCCGACGAGAACGCCGAGCGCCGCGTACTCGATCCTCGCCGCCAGTGTGTTCGCCACGAAGGCGATGTACACGGAGGCGACGCCGAACGCCATGATCCGGGCGTACGAAAGAACGTTGCTCAGAAGCCCAAGCAGTTCGATTGGGGCGACGAACCCGGCCGACAGAACGAGAACGACGAGAAGAACGAGCGATCCCGCCGCGCCCGCCTGGAAAGCCCACTGAGACCATATCCGCAGGTCGTACCCGGCGGCGATCACGCCCCACATGACCACGAACAGGATCTTCGCGCCCCTGCCGACCGCCTCAGCCCTATCGCCCTCCCGGACCGACGCCACGAAACCCAGCGAAAGCCCCAAGACCAAGTGAACGACTCCGATGACGATCGAGACCTTGAGAAAGAGCAGGATCGCTTTCGACCGGTCGAACAAGACGGGCTCCAGCCCCGCCCGGCGGCCCAGCTCGCCGAAGAACTCTCCGAACAGGAGGCCGAAGACAGCCGCGGAAACGGCGCAGACGGCGAGGACGAAGAAGGCGTCCCGGGCCAGGGCGCTCTTCCTGTAGCGGCGCCGAAGGACCAAGGCAAGGGCAAAGGCGAGGAGGCCGTGGCCGATGTCGCCCAGGATCAGGCCGAAGAAGACGGGAAAGAATACGGCGAGAAAAGGCGTCGGGTCGATCCCGCGATACCGCGGAAGCGGGAGAATCGAGAGGAGGACCTGGAAAGGCCGGATCATCCGCGGATTCCTGAGGAGCACCGGCGCCCGAATCGAGTCCCCGCGGACGAACGGAAGGGTTTCGAGGACGACCCGCCCTCCGAACGCGGCGGCCAGCGCGCGCCGAAGCGGCTCGACCGATTCCGAAGGGACCCATCCGTTCGCCACGAAAGCGCTCCGCGTCTCGAGGAACGAAGCCTCGGCCCTCAGCATTTCCAACGCGTTCTCCACTTCCCGGCGGAGGGCCGACACCCACCCTCGATGCCGCTCGCCGATAAGCCGGATCTCGCCCTCGACCCCCGCCAGCATCGCGGGAAGCTCCGCCTGCCGGACGGCGAGGTATTGGAGCGCCTCCACCAGAGGCTTGTCCGCCACCGTCCCCGGGAGCCTTAGCTCCGGAATGCTCTCTTCGAGCAGAAACCCGCGAATCTTCGCGACGTCGCTCTTCGAGACGACGATCAGGACGGCGGCCGTGCCCGCGTCCAGATCCACGGTGAACATCTCGTATTCGCCCCGCGTGAGGCGCCCGAGCCTTTCCTCGATGAGATCCAGCACCGCGGCCTGATCGCGCCGGACCGTGAGGCCGACGTACGCCACGTCGCGGGGAGCGCTCAGCGCGGAAAGGATGGGACCGAGGGCCGTGAGGATCGCCTGGTATCGGGCCAGGATCTCCATCTCGTCGCGGTACGCGGTTCGGAGGTTGGAGAGCGAGACGGCCTCTTCAAGGAGGTCTTCGGCCGATCGGACGAGCGGCTCCAGATCGGCCGCGAGGTCCAGCAATTCTTCGGCCCTTCGGAGCGGCGGGCCCAACTCTCCACGCGACAGGGAGGGGAGCAGGAGCGAGAGCCGGCGAAGGGTGTCGCCCAGCCGCTCGAGCTGGACCCGGCGGTTTCGGGCCTTCTCGTCCGGCTCGGCCGGCACGAGGTGCCGGTCCTCCGGCGAAAAACGAAAGGAGGGGGATTCCAGGTGGACGATTCCCGCCGCCTGGAGGAAAGCCGCGGCATGGTCCCTGAGCGACTTTGGCCCGATGACTCGCGTCTTTGCCATGGGAACGATCATCGCTTCTTACCCGGGGAGAGGTGGGAGCTGGAACTGGGGGAAATAGGAGGGAGAATGCGATCGGCGAGCCGCGCCGCGAGATCGGGGATGAGGCTCCGCGCCCGGTCGCGGAACGCCGACGCCTCGGCCTCCGCGCGCGCGACCTCTTCGGCCGCCGCCTCCCCGGCGCCGCGCGCCGCCTCCTCACGGGCCCGCGCCTCTTCGCCGCTCGCGATCTCGCGCGCTCGGGAGAATTCACGCGCCGCCTCGGTCCGAGCGGTCTCGATCAGCAGGCCGGCCTCGGCCTCCGCGCGCTTCAGATCTTCCTCGACCTGGCGCTCGGCTTCGCGGATCTTCCGGATGATCTCGCCTTCGGGTGTCTCGGTCATCGAAGAAGCCCAGAATGGGACATGGGTGAATAGGTGAATCGGTGAATGGGTGAATAGGGAAGGACAGGAAAAGAGCGAGTCCTCGTCTTGTCTTCCGATTCACCGATCGACCGATTCACCGATCGACCTATTCACCGATTCACCGTTTCCCCGATTCAGCTTTTCATGTCAGTCCCATCGCCTCCCGCACTTCGCGCATCGTCTCCCGGGCGACGCCGCGAGCCCGATCCGTCCCGGCCCGAGCCGCTTCCTCCACGTCGGACCAGCGAGAGGCGAGCGACCGGCGGCGCTCCACAAGGGGCCCGATCCCGCGCTCGATGCCTTGAATCAGGATCTTCTTGCAGTCGACGCACCCGATCCCCGCGCGCCGGCATTCCTTGTCGATCACGGCGCGATCCTCTTCACCCGTGAAGATCAGGTGGAGGCCGAACGCGGGACAGACATTCGGGTCTCCCGGATCGTTTCGCCGCTTCCGGGCCGGATCGGTCACCATGACCTTGATCTTCGCGCCCATCTCCTCGACCGTCTCGGAGAGGTAGATCGCGTTGTCGTAACTCTTGCTCATCTTGCGCCCGTCAAGACCCGGCACCTTGGGGTACGCCGTGAGCAGCGCCTCCGGCTCCGGGAAGACGGGCCGGTAGAGGTGGTTGAACCGGCGGGCGACTTCCCGCGTGAGCTCCAAGTGCGGAAGCTGGTCGATCCCGACAGGGACGGCGTCGGCTTTGTAGATCAGGATGTCCGCGGCTTGGAGCAGGGGATACCCGAGAAAGCCATAAGTCGTCAGGTCGCGGTCGGCAAGCGCTTCCTGCTTCTCTTTGTACGAGGGAACACGCTCCAGCCAGGGCGTGGGCGTGAACATCGAGAAGAGAAGATGAAGCTCGGCGTGCTCTAGGATCCGGGACTGGACGAAGATCGTGCACCGGCCGGGATCGAGACCCGCCGCGAGGAAATCGATCAGGATCTCGCGCGTCGCCGCCGGAATGTCGGACGGGTTCTCGTACGCGGTGGTGAGAGCGTGCCAGTCGGCCACGAAGAAGAAAGAATCGTACTCATCCTGGAGCCGGACCCAATTCTGGAGCGCGCCCAGGTAGTTCCCCAAGTGGAGCCGGCCCGTGGCCTGCATTCCGGAGAGAATCCGGCGGCGGGACGCGCCGCTCATCCCAAGACCGCCCAAACGACGATATGGACCGCCATGCCCAGAATCCCGATGGATCGGTCGAGGTAGATGATGCCGATGAGAACGAAGATCCCGTACGGCTCGACCCGGGCCAGGGTCTCCGCCGGGCCCGGAGGGAGAAGACCGACCGCGATCCGGCCGCCGTCCACTGGAGGAATGGGAATCAAGTTGATGACCAGCAGGATCGCATTCACCACCACGGAAGCCTTGAGCATCAGAAGAACGGGGATGAGAACGGCCGAGACCGGGTCTCCCCCTTCGAAAAGCGCCGGGGCCGGTCCGATCCCCACGGCCGCGGGAAGGAGGTCGGGACGGACAGCCAGGATCCCCTTGAAAACGAGGCCGCAGGCGACGGCGAGCGCCAGGTTCGTGGCCGGTCCCGCTCCGGCCACGATGGCCATGTCGACCTTCGGCCGGCGCAGATTGCTGAAGTTGACCGGCACGGGTCTGGCCCACCCGAAGACGAACCCCGTCGTCACGTAGAGAAAGAGCGGAAGAAGAACGGTCCCGATCGGATCGATGTGAGAGAAGGGGTTGAGGGTGATCCGCCCGAGAGCCCGGGCCGTCGGATCGCCGAGCTTGTCCGCCACCCAGCCGTGTGCCGCCTCGTGGAACGTGATCGCCACGAGGATCGGAAGCGCCCCGATCGCCACCTGCTGGATGATGCCGCTCATCTCCATCATCGGACGACCACCAGAACCTCGTCCGGATTGACGCTCTCCCCTTCCTTGGCGTGGACCGCCTTCACCTCCCCGTCGATCGGCGTGTGGATCTCGTTTTCCATCTTCATCGCCTCGACGATCAGGACGGTGTCCCCCCGCTTCACCCTGTCCCCCGGCTTGACCTTGACGGAGACGACCGTTCCCGGCATCGCCGTCGTCACGTCTCCCTCCTCCATCGCGCGGGGCCGGCGCGAGACGCCGCCCACGCTGCCGTCGATCCGGCCGGCAACGCTCGGGACGATCTCCACGAGGGATTCGACGAGGACTTCCTCCAGGTGGTCGTCGACGTAGAGGAAGTACGGCCGTCTTCCCCCGACCGGATGGCCCGCTCCGCCCACCTTCACGTGATACGTCTCGCCGTGGACGTGGATGTTGAACTCCGAGGGCGCCAGGAGGGGCCCCGGCGCGGCGGCGGCTTCGGGGGCGGCCGCCGGAAGAGGCTCGGGGGGAATTCCCTTTTCGCGCGCGTCGAAGAACTCCAGCGCCACCTTCGGAAAGAGGATATAAGATAGGACGTCTTCCGCTATCCCGCCCCGGGTCCCCATCTCGGCCGCCGCCTTCTCCCACTCCGGCGGAATGAGATCGGCCGGGCGGACGTCCACGCGCTCCTCGTCGGACACCGCTTTCTTCTGGACGTCGGGGTTGATCGGCGCGGGAGGACGGCCGTACAGGCCCCGCAGGTAGTTCTTCGTCTCGCTCGTCAGGACCTTGTAGCGCTCCCCGGTCAGGACATTCAGCGTCGCCTGGGTTCCCACGATCTGGGAACTCGGCGTCACGAGCGGAGGAAAGCCGAAGTCCTCCCGGACGCGCGGCACCTCGGCCAGCACCTCCGGCATCCGGTGGAGGGCGTTCTGCTCCTTGAGCTGGTTCGCCAGGTTGCTCGTCATGCCCCCCGGCACCTGGTAGAGGATCACGTTCGGGTCGATTCCCGCGTAGTCCGTCTCGAACGCCCTGTACTTCTTCCGGATTTCCCGGAAGTGTTCGGCGACCTCGGTCAACAGCGGCAGGTCCAGCCCGGTCTCCACACCCGCCGCGCTCAGGATCGCCGCCATCGTCTCCGTGGGAGGATGCGACGTCCCGCCGGCCATCGAGGAGGCGGCCGTGTCGATGATGTCGACGCCCGCCTCGACCGCCTTGAGGTGCGTGGCCGCGGCCATGCCCGCCGTATCATGGCTGTGCAGGTGGACCGGCAGGCGGATCGCTTTCTTGAGCTTCTTCACCAGGTCGTACGCCGCCTGAGGAGTCAGCAGGCCGGCCATGTCCTTGACGCAGATCGTGTCGCACCCCATGTCTTCCAGGCGGCGCGCCAGGTCCACGAACCCGTCGAGCGTGTGAACGGGCGACGTCGTGTAGCAGAAGGCTCCCTCGACCCTGCCGCCCGCCTTGATCGTCGCCTTGACCGCCGTTTTCAGGTTGCGCAGATCGTTCAGGGCGTCGAAGATCCGAAAGATCTGGATCCCGTTCTCCGCCGCCTTCTCGACGAACCGGGTCACCGTGTCGTCCGCGTAGTGGCGGTACCCCACGAGGTTCTGGCCTCGGAGGAGCATTTGGAGCGGCGTGTTGGGAAGCGCCTTTTTGAGGCGCCGCAGGCGCTCCCAGGGGTCCTCGCGGAGGAAGCGCAGGCAGGTGTCGAACGTGGCCCCGCCCCAGACCTCGAGGGACCAGAACCCCGCCCGGTCGAGCTTCTCGCAGACGGACAGCATGTCGTCCGTCCGCATCCGGGTCGCGAGGAGGCACTGGTGGGCGTCCCGCAGGGTAAGATCGGTGAACCGGACGGTCCGCGTCTTGGTCGTCCCCGGCATCCTACAACCCCGCCCGCGCGACGATCGCGGCGACGATCGCCAGCACGCGGTCAACCTGATGCCGGTCGTCCACGTAGGAGAGCTCGTTCATCCGTTCGTCGATGTATCGCGTCGTGAACTCACCGCGGCGAAACACGGGGTCCTCCATGACCCTGCGGTGGAAGGGAATCGTCGTCTTGACGCCCCGAATGACGAATTCGTCGAGACAGCGGATCATCCGGTCGACCGCCTCGTCCCACGTCCGCGCCCGGACGGTCAGCTTGGCGAGCATGGAGTCGAAGTGCGGCGGGACGGCGTACCCCCTGTAGACGTTCCCGTCGATCCGGACGCCCGGTCCGCCCGGCGAGTAGTAAGCCGTGATCCGGCCTGGCGTCGGGAGGAAATCGTTATTGGGATCCTCGGCGTTGATCCGGCACTCGATGGCGTACCCGTTCCACCGGACGTCCTCCTGCCGGATCGGGAGGGGCAGGCCGGCGGCTATACGGATCTGCTCCCGGACGATGTCGACGCCCGTCACCTCCTCGGTCACCGTGTGCTCCACCTGGATCCGGGTGTTCATCTCCATGAAGTAGAAGTTGCGGTCCTTGTCCACGAGGAACTCGACCGTCCCGGCGTTCGTGTATCCCGCCGCTTTCGCGGCCCGGACGGCGGCCTCGCCCATCCGCCCGCGGAGTTCCTCGTCCAGAAAGAGGGACGGGGCGATCTCGACGAGCTTCTGGTGCCGGCGCTGGATAGAGCAGTCCCGTTCCCCCAGGTGGATCACGTTGCCGTGGTGGTCCGCCAGGATCTGGAACTCGATGTGCCGGGGCGCCTCGACGAACTTTTCGATGAACATCTCGTCGTTGCCGAACGCTGTCTTCGCCTCGGACTTGGCGACGGGGAAGAGGCGGGCGATCTCCTCGGCGTCACGGCACACGCGAAGGCCTCGGCCGCCTCCGCCCGCGGCCGCCTTGAGCATGACCGGGTACCCGATCCGATCGGCCCAGCGCTTGGCCTCTCCCGGCGTCTCGACGATTCCATCGCTTCCCGGAATAATCGGCACGCCTTCGGCCCGCATCAGGTTCCGCGCCTGGGTCTTGTTCCCCAGGGCCCGGATCGCCTCCGGTCCCGGACCGATGAACGTGATTCCCTGCTCCCTGCAGATCCGGGCGAACTCGGGATTCTCGGCCAGGAAGCCGTAGCCCGGATGGATGGCGTCCACGCCTTTCTGGAGAGCGAGATCGACGATCAGGTAGGGATTCAGGTAGCCTCGGACGGGGCCGGGGCCGACGAGGCAGGCTTCATCCGCCTTCTTGACGTACAGGGTCGTAGTATCGGCTTCCGAGTAGATCGCGACGGTCGGAATGCGAAGCTCCTTGCACGCGCGGATGATCCGCGACGCGATCTCGCCCCGGTTCGCGATCAGGATCTTGCGGAAGGGAGGCGGCGCGGCCCCCACAGCGGAAAAGGGACGCCGCTCCGCTTGCGCCGCGCCCGGGTCGGTCCTGGATTCCTTCAAATCCGACTCCTTCACTAAGCGCCTCCACGGAACGTCCGATGGAACATATCCTTGGCAAGATGAATTTGCGACTGGGAGACCAACCCCGTTTCCGGGCCGGCGTATCCCGCGCTCGACGGAAGGTGATAAAGAAAACCGGCGCTATCTTATGGAAGGGGCAAATTGGAGTCAAGAATAAACCTTGTGAGTCGAGCGAATATTCCGTATATTTTTCCAAAGGATACGGAGGAAACAGGGATCGTGGATACCGCCGTCGACGCTTTCCTTTCGTACCTCTCGGTCGAGAAAGGGCTCTCCCAGTCGACGCTCGACGCCTATTCGCGCGATCTCGTCTCGTACGCGAGGTTCCTCTCGGACGCCGGCGCCCCGATAGATCGAGGCGTCGAGAGACGGCTCGTCGCCGAGTATGTCGCCAGAGGGCGAAGAGCCGGTCTCTCCTCCGCGACGGTGTCCCGGCGTCTGTCGGCCATCAAGGGCTTCCACCGATTCCTCGTCCGCGAAGGGCTGGCCGCGAGCGACCCCACGGACCAGGTCGAGAGCGTCCGGCGGCGGCTCCCCCTTCCCAAGGTGCTCTCGCTCAACGAGGTGGAGCGGCTGCTGAGTGTCCCCGATCCGGCCACGCCCGCCGGCCTCCGGGACCGCGCCATGATCGAGATCCTCTATGCCTCCGGCCTTCGCGTCAGCGAGCTGGTCGGGCTCGACCAGAGATCGGTCAACCTCGAAGCCGGCTACCTGATGGCCAGGGGAAAAGGCTCCAAGGAACGTGTCGTGCCCCTCGGGGAACATGCCGTCCGCTGGGTCAAGACCTACCTTGACGAAGCCCGACCGCGGTTCGCCAAGGGGAGGGTCTCGCCCGCCCTCTTCATCACGTCCCGCGGAAAGCCGATGTCTCGCCAGCGGTTCTGGGGGCTGATCCGTTCCTACGCGCGCCGCGCGGGGCTTAAGCAGGTCCCCTCGCCGCACACCCTCCGACACTCGTTCGCAACCCACCTCCTGGAGCGGGGATCGGACCTCCGGTCCGTCCAGGCGATGCTGGGTCACGCGGACATCTCGACGACGCAGATCTACACGCACGTGGACAGGGAACGGCTGATCGCCATCCATCGGAAACATCATCCGAGGGGATGAAAGAAAGCGATCAGCGATCAGCAGTCAGCGGTCGGCTTTCAGCTAAAAGAGCTCTGCATTTCGTTCTTGCTGACTGCTGATCGCTGAGTGCTGAATGCTTCCCTATCTTGCTGACCGCTGACGGCTGACCGCTCCGGAGCTGTTCATTGGAAATCATCACAACCCATACGAACGCCGACTTCGATTCCCTGGCCGGGATGGTGGGGGCCCAGAAGCTCTACCCGGACGCCCGGATCGTCTTCTCCGGATCGCAGGAGAGGCCGCTTCGCGACTTCTTTCT
Source organism: Nitrospiria bacterium (assembly GCA_919903025.1). Classification (GTDB taxonomy): domain Bacteria; phylum Nitrospirota; class RBG-16-64-22; order RBG-16-64-22; family RBG-16-64-22; genus RBG-16-64-22. The sequence continues at coordinate 40,609 of CAKKSE010000031.1, forward strand.
GCGGTCTCCCGCCGCAAGGGCTGTCTTGCCCGCGCGGCTCAAGGATATCGACTTCTCGGCCGTCACGCGCCTCGTCCTCGTCGACACCAAGTCCCGGAACCGCATCGGCCGCTTCGCCGAGATGCTGGACCGGCCCGATCTTCTCGTCCACATCTACGACCACCATCCGTATCTCGAGGACGACATCCGCGGCGAAGTCGAACGGGTCGAGCCGGTCGGCGCGACGGCCACCTTGATGGCTGAGATACTGGCGGAAAGAGGGATCGGCTTGACACCCGACGAGGCGACGATCCTCATGCTGGGAATCTACGAGGAGACCGGCTCGCTCACCTTCGCGTCGACGACCCCGCGCGACCTGGAAGCGGCCGCCCGGCTCCTTCGCCAGGGGGCCGACCTCAATGTCGTGGCCGACTTCATCATCCACGAACTCGACGCGGAGCAGGTCGACCTGCTGAACGACTTTCTCCACAGCGCCCGGACGATCGCGGTCGGCGGCGTCCCCATCCTGGTCGCCACGGCCGAGCGGGCCCACTACGTCGGCGACATGGCCCTCGTCGTCCACAAGCTGCGCGACACGGTGGGGGCGGGCGTCGTGATCGCCATCGCCCAGATGGAGGACCGGGTCCACGTCGTGATCCGGAGCCGGATGCCGGAGGTCGACGCGGGGACACTGGCCGCCGTCGTCGGAGGCGGAGGGCATTCAACGGCCGCGTCGGCGACCGTCCGGGACGCCGCGCTCTCCGGCGTCGAGGCCCGTCTCCTGGACCGGCTCCGGGCCACGGCCCGGCCTCTCATCCGCGCTCATCAGATCATGACCGCCCCGGTCAAGACGATCGAGGCCCATCGGACGCTTGCCGAAGCCAACGATCTCATGACCCGGTACGGCGTCAATGTCTTTCCCGTCGTCGAACCCGCCGGGAACGGCGGCCGGCTGATCGGCCTGATCTCGCGCGAGACCGTCCAGAAATCGATCTTCCACGCCCTCGGAAACGAGCCCGTCGAGACGTTCATGCGGACGGACGTCCGGACCGCCTCGCCGGACACGCCCCTCTCGGAGATCGAGGAGAGCATGATCGAGCACAACCAGCGCTTCATGCCCGTCCTCGGGAACGGACAAGTCATCGGCGCGATCACGCGCACCGATCTCCTTCGAGCCATGCACGATTTCTTCCTCCGGGCAACGACGCCCGAGGGCCTCCCCTTGGAGGAAGGGTTCCCCTCACGGGCGATCCGGCGGAACGTCGCCTCGCTCATGGCCGAGCGCCTCCCCGGCCCTCTCTTTCTCTTCCTTCGCTCGATCGCCGCCCTCGCCGACCGCATGGGAACGCGGGTCTACCTCGTCGGCGGGATCGTCCGGGACCTTTTTCTCGGCATCGAAAACCTCGACGCCGATCTCGTCGTCGAGGGAGACGGAATCGCGTTCGCCGAGGCGATCGTCCGGGAGGTCCCCGGCCGCGTCCGTCCGCACAAGCCGTTCGGCACGGCCGTCGTCGTCCTCGATTCGGGCCTGAAGATCGACGTCGCGTCCGCCCGGACGGAAGTCTACGAGACGCTCGCCGCTCTTCCGACGGTCGAGCTCTCGTCCATCAAGAAGGACCTCTACCGCCGCGACTTCACGATCAACACGCTCGCCATCCGGCTGAGCGAGGGCGAATTCGGCCAGCTCCTCGACTTCTTCGGCGGACGGCGGGACCTCAAAGAACGGACGATCCGCGTTCTGCACGATCTCTCTTTCGTCGAGGACCCGACGCGCGTCTTCCGGGCGATCCGCTTCGAACAGCGCTTCGACTTCAAGATCAGCCGCCACACGAAGCGGCTCGTCGAGACGGCCGTCGCGATGGACATGTTTCACCGGCTGTCCGGCCCCCGCCTTTACGGTGAGCTCTGGCTCATCTTCGAGGAGGCCGACCCGGCGAAGACCGTCCAGCGGCTCAGGGACCTCGATCTCCTGAGGTTCATCCACCCGCGCCTCGACGTCTCCGCGGAGAAGATTCCCCACCTGGCGCGCGTCAAGGAGGCTCTCGCCTGGTACGCTCTCCTCTTCCAGGAACCGCCCGTCCGGGCTCCCATGGTCTACATGACCGCTCTCTTGGACCAACTGGAGGAAGCCGACGTTCTGGAAGTCGCGGCCCGGCTCTCCATCTCTCCGACGGACGGGGGAATCCTTCTCCTGCCCCGGCGAACGGCCCCATCCGTTCTCAGGACGCTCTCGCGCCGTCCTCCGCCCGCCCCGTCCGTGGTTTACGAGGCCCTCTCCCCGGTCCCGATCGAAGGGCTTCTCTATCTCCTCGCCAGCGCCCGGCCGAAGAGCGCGCAGAAGACGATCTCCGAGTTCATCACGCACGGCCGGTTCGTTCGCCCGCCGATCTCCGGCGACGATTTGACGGCGATGGGACTCGCGCCCGGACCGATCTACCGACAGATCATGGCCGAACTGCGCGCCGCGGCTCTCGATGGGCAATTGAAAGGGCGCGACGAGGCAATCGCGTGGGTAAAGGAGAAATACGGTCAATAGGGAAAGTCAGCGGTCAGCGGTCAGCAAGATAGGGAAGCATTCAGCATTCAGCGATCAGCAGTCAGCAAGAACGAAATGCAGAGCTCTTTTAGCTGAAAGCCGACCGCTGACTGCTGATCGCTGACAGCTATTTTCAGGGGGGTTGGGGTGCGGGCTAACCGTCCAGGACGAACGGCCCGCCCGCACCCGAGGGGGACTTGCGGAGAGGGTTGTCTAGTCTTCAACTCTTCTTCTTGTGGTCATCGTCATCGTCATCGTCATCGTCGTGGTCGTCGTCTTTCTTCGCCGTCTCGCTCTTCTTGACCTCGACCTCCTTCGCGAGGATAGCCGTCGGTCCGGTAAGCGTCCCCTCGACCTCGACGGTCGCTCCAACGATAGGCGTCCCTTCGAACTTCGTCGATGAATCCGTCGTCACGGTGTACGTCGTTCCGCCCGAAGACACGGTGAGAGGCGAGAGCGAGGTGATGGTCCCCTTGATCTCGATCTTCCCAGAGCCCGACTTCTTCTCGCCGCTCTTCTCGTGGCAGTCGCTGTACGTCCCCTTCTGGCTGAACGCCTCCATGTGGAGGATCAGACCGCCCGACGCGCCCGCGACCGTGATCTTTCCTTCCACTTCGAGCTTGCCGTCCTCTTCGGTCGCCGTGACCGGGTTCGAGAGGAACATCCACGATCCGCTGGACGTCGTCTTCTCGAACTTGAGCTGGTACTGCCCGGCCGCAACTCCCGAGAACTCGAACTTGCCGTTCGGGCCTGTCGTCGCCGTTCCCGCCAGTGCGCCGCCGGGGTAGCCGAGCAACGTAACGGTGATCCCCGACGCCGGCTGGGACCCGTTCATCTGGACACACCCTTTCTTGTCGGCGATCGCCTCGCTCGGCGAGAGGAGGCCGCCTACGAACGTTCGGGCAAGCTGGTAGTACCGCTCGGGCGCAGGAGTCAGGCCGGCGACCGATGAATCCTGCGTGACCGTGCCGCCGATCGCCGCGTTGCCGCCGGACGGACCGGCTGGAGAAGACCCGCCCTTCCCGCCGCAAGCGCCCAAAGCCAGCGCCATCCCGACGACCGTAACCGGCATTGCAAACCGCTTCATCATTCCGGAGCTAAACCCACGGTGAGACATAGACCCTCCACCTCCTCGACATGGACAAGGACCAGGGATCCCGCGTGGAATCAGTTCCCGCGACCTTCAGGTGGCGAGGAACGATCCAAGGATCATCAGCAACGAAACAACTACGATGTAACCGGCTCTCATTTTCTCGTCCCACCTTCTCATGGGCCATCGCCGCATACCAAACCTCCTTGTCTCGGTCGGGATGATCGGTTCGATTACTGAAGAAGCAATGCAAATGCCACGAAGCCCCGCTGGAGGTTCCGGGCCGAGAATCAAAGCGTTACGAACGCAGGTCATCCTGAAGACTGGCAGAGGAACCCCCAAGGCTGTATGGGGTCCAATACACCCGCAAACACGGAATGTCGGTCGGATGTCAGGAAAGGCTTGTCATGTGAGCTTGCAAAGGGGAGAAAAGAGGTGAAAGGAGGGGGAGGCCTGTCGGTAAATGGGTGAACGTAAACGGGTGAACTTGCGGGGAATGAGCCTGCTAGGATTTGCGTTGGCGGGGAGATGGTCCTCCCGATCTGTCGCGGCTCTGCGGCCGTCCGCCGGAGGCGGGTTCCTCGGCGCGGTCCGTCTCGGCCTCCCAGGCTTGCAGAAGCGTCCCGCAGAGATCCTTCATGGACATTCTCTCGTCCATGGAGAGGCGCCTGAGCCTGGCAAACGCCTCGTTCTCCGTCAGCCCCTCGCGCTCCATCATGATCCCCTTGGTCCTCTCGATCGTCTTGCGGGCCGCGAGGGCCTCCTGGGCCTCGGCAAGCTCTTTTCGAAGACGGGCGATCTCGCGTGTCTGGTTCAAGACCATCTCGATCGCCGCCGAAAGGCAGATGTCGCAGGAGGGGGACTTTGGCGAAACGAGGTAGCCGGCCGCCTGCGCCTGAAAGGCGTCGTGCAGACCCGCAAGACTCGCCATGTTGCTGTCTGAGAGAACGATAGAGGGCGCGGCCTGGAGCAGAACGGGATCGGGGTGACGGGTCAACACGACACCGACGTCGAGACCGACAAGGCTGGTCACGGCCTCGGCGGGATTGGAGCATTCTCCCGCAACCGAATATCCCAGACGCTCGGCGACGCACCGCAACGGGCCGCTGACGGATTCTTCCTTCGGGTCCTCGACGATGAAGACGGACCTCGGCGGCGCCTCCCCCGATGAAGCGGCGTGCCGAGGCAAGCCGGTGCGAGCGGCTTGGCCCGATGGTTTCTCCGTATTCGTTTGCCTGGAATCCTTTTCGATTCGGGGGGAAGAAAAGGAGCCGCGGCGTTGCGGTCGACCCGTGTTCATCATTCTATGTTCCATGCCCGGCGGAAACAGCGGCTTCGCTAGCTGAATAAAATCTTATCAGAACGATTCCCCCTGTCAAGAACAAACAGGACAGT
>CAKKSE010000032.1:0-5010 GCA_919903025.1 Nitrospiria bacterium
AAGAAGGCGGCGCGGGAGGAGGCGTACTCCAACCTCACACAGATCAAGTCGCTTGAGGAGCAGTACTTCCAGGAGTACGGGTGCTACCGGGCGGATCCACTGTTTACGGATAATACGGGTGCGACGCCGGGAGATTTGGGGGCCGCTCCCGGGAGTGGAGGGGCGCCCGGATGCACCGGCTTGACCGACCACATCGGCTTCCGGCCGGGCACTCCGGCGGGGCTTCAGTTCGATTACGGTGTTGTCGCATCGGCTGTTGGCGTCACGCCGCCGACGTTTCTTGTCACGGCGACGGGCAAGGCCGGGACGCGCGTGGCTGGGGAGACGTTCACGATCGATCAAAACGGAACGAAGGGCGGGGTCCCAGGCTGGTAGGCCCGCCTTTTCCCCTGGGGGGCGGAGGGAAAAATCCTCCGCCCCCTTTTTTGGCCGCAAAGGGATCCTGTCCCTCTGCAAACCCTTGAAAGTTCTCCTTGACACCCAATAACCAATAAGTTATTTACTCGTCGCGATCATATGGGCGACCATGTGGGCGGACGACTTCATCGGCAATCTCCCGGATGAGGAGCGAGCCGAAGTGGACGCCGTCCTCGAAGACTTGGCCGTGCATGGACTCGATGCTCCCCTTGTTTCCCTCAGGCAAGTCAGGGGGAAGCTCTGGGAGATCCGGTTCACGAGGGCTCGCATCTTCTACACCATGGCCGAAGAAGGAACGATGGTTTTGCTCCACGCCTACAAGAAGCAAAGCCGGAAGGCGCCGCCACATGAAATTGATACAGCCTTGAAACGTATGAGGCAACTTGCGGAGTGACTCTATGAATATCCGTCAGGAGAGGATCGAGAAGCTTCCCACAATCGGGCAGATCATCAACAGGCACGAAAAAAGCGCCGCATTCCGTCCTATCTTGGGCAGGGCGCGTCTCCGCGTGGCGATTGCTCGGGAGATCAAGAGAGTGCGGGAGCGCGCCGGGCTTACGCAAACGGCCTTGGCCACGGCGCTCGGCGTGAGTCAGGCGATGGTGGGCCGGCTTGAGAGCGTCAAGGACAAGAGAATCCCGAGCCTCGAACTTCTCGCGAAGATTGCCAGCGCGACCCGGAGCAGGATCGTACTCGATCAACCGGGGATCCATGTCGAGGTCGAGGCGCCCGGATATCCGGGCGGGACCGGCCGTAGAGAGAAGGGGGGGGAACAAATTCTCCGCCCCCTTCTCCACGCTTGACATCCACCGCAAGCCGACCTTAAGTTTAAAGCCATGCGGGAAGCCGTCAGATACCTCCAAAATGCCAGAGACATCCTCAGGAAGGCCAAGATCGAGGACGACACTTACACCGATGTCAAACCCGTCCGCGAGGCGTGTGGGACCGCTTATCTTGCCGTCCTTGAGGCAATCAACGAGGTCTTGCTCCGGCGCGGAGTCTCAAAGAAGGATCTTCCCAAGTCTGTAGACGGATACAGAAAAGCCCTCCAGAAGCATCTCGTTGTCCACAACGGAAAGCTCATTAGGGAGTTCGAGAAGCTCTACGACGCCCTGCATATCGCGGGGTACTACCGTGGCCTTATTTACGACGTGGACATGGTGAAGGACGCCCTGAAGGCCGCAAGAACTTTTATCCTGGAAAAAGCAGTTGAACCGCGGAGCTCGCAGAGAACGCAAAGAAGTCCGAGGGATTGGAATACACAACAACCTCACCGGATGGGTGATCATCGGAACCGCTTGAAAAGATGTTCCTCCGCGGACTCCGCGCCCTCTGCGGTGAATGAACTGCGGATTCTAGGATGATTGCCTCCGCGGCCTACCAGCAGGCGCGGCTCCTGCATCTTGACAGCGATTTTGAGAGGATCGCGCGCCTTTTCGATCTTGAAGAAGAAAAGATTTCTCTGTAGGTGCTCACTGGTGCTTGCCATCCTGGCTCGATCCGGTCGAACTGGCGGCGAACCACGGTTTCACGGCCGGCGAGCTGAATGCAATCCGACGATTGATCGAAGATCATCGGGGTCTCATCGCGGAAGCCGCATCGAAAATCGTCGGCGCGTGTGACGCCGGAGCGATAGGTCTGCGTCGAGAGAGGTTTCTTGCGGCCGCCAGGCCCTGACGCAATCGGGTCTCTTCTCCGCCGGTTCTCCGCTTTCTCCCGACATCCGCCTCCCTCTGTTGTCTGTGCCTCTGCGCTTCTGTCCCTCTGTCCCTCTGTCCCTCATCCACGCCTTGACTCCCGCGCGAGCGGTGTGGTCTAATTTCATTGTGAATCATCGCGCTTCATCAAGAAGGGCCTGGCCGGGCGGGACTCGGAAGGGCGTGTGCCTTCCAGTGAAAGGTTTTTTGCCTGCGGAGTGGAAGGTTCTCGGTCCATGGCTGTAGCCCAGAAAAAAGACAGTAAATACACGTATCAGGACTATCTCGCGTGGCCGGACGAGGAGCGCTGGGAGATCATTGACGGGCAGGCGTACAACATGACCCCGGCGCCGAGCACGGCGCACCAGAGGGCGGCCAATAGAATCAACATCCTTTTGGCGACGCACACGAGTCTGCCGAAAGGATGCCAAGTATTCATCGCTCCAACCGACGTTGTGCTCTCCGAAAGCGATGTGGTCCAGCCCGACGTCTTCATTGTCTGCGACCAAGGGAAGATAACGGAGGGGAATATCCAGGGAGCGCCGGACCTTGTGGTCGAAGTGCTCTCGCCAGCAACGGCGCTCAAGGACAAACGGGAGAAGAAGGCGCTCTATGAGCGAGGGGGGGTTAGGGAGTTCATTGTCATCGATCCGATCGAGCGGTACGTGGAGAGATACGCCCTCGACGCGCACGGACGCTACGGCCATCCCGATCTGCTGGGCTCCCAAGAGGTGCTGACGCTCAAGGTCTTCGGCGGCCTTGAGATCCCCCTCCATGACGTCTTTGAGTAAGCTTCTGCTTCCCTCTAGTGCGGACGCGCGAATTGGCGACGTAAAGGCCACGGGCGACTCCATTACGGCTTTTCTCGTCGACGGACGCGTCATCAGCGTGCCGCTGGCGTGGTCGTGGCGGCTTTCGGAGGCGACCCCGGCGCAACGCGCGAATTTCGAGGTCATCGGCGATGGCCAGGGAGTGCATTGGCCGGAGATCGACGAAGATGTCAGCGCCGAGGGCATGCTCCACGGCGTGCCCGCGCCGCGCCCCAGGAAGCCGGAACGGTTGGTCGGTGTTCCACGGAAGTCGCCGACGCGAGTGATGCCGGGGCGTTAGGTCTGCGGATTCCGACGCAATTCGGCCACCATTCCGAGGCCAATCCGGCCATTATTCCGACGTGAAACCGGCCACCCTTCCGAGGGGAATTCAGCCGGCGGTTCGAACCGATTCCGGCCACTTTTTTCCGGGTTGCCGGTCGTGATCGGAACGATCTTAGGCTGATCGTCCCCAAAGGAGTTCTTTCGACGTTGGGGCATTCCATTGGGGGTATCCTTGGACCTTTTCACCCATTTCCGGGCACAATTTCAGCTATCCGCCCAGACGCGCGCGTGCTTTCTGCCCGTGGGCTTGGGCCCCGGATCGTCCTCGGCAATGCCGGACAGAACAACCGGCGCGCGGTCGGGGAATTCGGCTACAAGCGACAGGTTTCCGCCCATGGCCTTGACCGTCTTCCGCAGAGTGGAGAGCAATAGATCGCTGCGCTTTTCGAGGCGCGAAACGCTGTCCTGGGTGATGCCGAGAGTCTTGGCCATGCGTACCTGCGTGATCTTGCGGGCGTGCCGCAGTTCGCGCAAGGTCATCTCCTCGGCAATCAGCTCCGCGGCGCGGGCCTCGATCGTCTTGCGTTGAGCGGGGCTAAGCTTCCTGATTTTGTCTTCCACGTTCGTGGGCATGGTTATTTCCTTTTCTTTTTCAGCCGGCCTAGATGAGCATCGAAGCGGTCATCGGCTTTGCGGATCAACTCGCGGTAGAACCGCTTTTCGCTGCCCCCTGATTTATCCCCCGCAACGAGCAGGATTGCCTTGCGCTTCGCATCGAAGGCAAAGGCCACTCTCCATTCACCACCGCCCGCGCTGAACCGCAACTCCTTCATGTTCATGTGGCGAGAGCCATTCAGCGTGTCAACGCGGGGCCGACCCAATTGCGGCCCGAATTGCTGGAGGAGCCGAGTTAACGCCAGAATCTCCGTCTGCACGTTTTCGTGCAGCTCGTCAAACTCCGGCTCAAACTCATCGCCGATCTCAACAACCCAGATCACCGTCATAATATGGCATACAGTCCATATGATGTCAACACCATATAACGGAGCGTCCCGGCAAGGCGCTCGATAGAGCGGCGGCTCACCCTCTGTCCCTCATCCTCGCCTTGACTCCCGCGCGAGCGGTGTGGTCTAATTTCGTTGCGAATCCCCGTGTTTCATCAAGAGAGGAGTTTTGAACGACCATGCAAGAGGGGTTCTATCCATGCCGATCATTTCCATGTTTTACGGGATCATTATTCCGCCTGTACCTCCTCGACAATAAACATCACCACATGCCGCACATCCACGCGAAGTACGCCGAGTCTGAGGCGTCCATTGGCATTGGAGACGGCGAGGTTCTCTCCGGTGAGTTGCCCCGCAAGTAGTTGAGGCTGGTGCAGGCATGGATCGAGCTTCGCCGCGATGAGCTGATAGCCGATTGGGAGCTGGCGGTCAGCGGCGAGAACCCCTATAAAATCGATCCCCTGTGAGGTGGTCCCATGTACTGGGATGTCAAAACCGTTAAACCGTTGTCGGACTATCGTATCTATGTCGAGATCGAGGATGGGCGAAAGGGAATTTTTGACCTAAAGCCCCATCTTGATCATGGCGTATTTCGCGAGCTTCGGGATGTACATTACTTTAATCAGGTGGGCATCCTGTTCGGTGCAGTCACTTGGCCTCATGAGCAGGACATTGCGCCGGAGACCCTGCTTGCCGAGATGGTGCCCTCTTGATCTCGAACCCCGCGCCGCCAAGCAAGAAGCGTAAGCAAGGGAGGGTGCGCATGGCCCGCGGCGTCCCACCGCTTCTTCTGCGCTC
>CAKKSE010000032.1:5110-12938 GCA_919903025.1 Nitrospiria bacterium
GTAAGCAAGGGAGGGTGCGCATGGCCCGCGGCGTCCCACCGCTTCTTCTGCGCTCCATCGCCTTGACGCCCGCCAAGGCGGTGTGATGTAATTGAGACGTGAAAAGCCTGTTGGTCCTTCTCAGAGAACGCTCGTGGATCATGATGCGGGTTTGGCCCATCCTTTCGGCGGTCCTGGTCGCTCTGCTCCTGGGATGGCCCGCGGCCGGGAGTGCCGCCTCCATCCAGGAGGAGACGCTGGTCGAGCCGGCCGCGAGGAGCCTGGAGTCGTCGGCGGCCTACCACTACATCCGCGCCTATCAGGCTGAGATCCTCGGAGATTTCGACGGGGCGCTCGCGGCCTACGACGACGCGGTCGCGGCGGACCCGGATTCCGCCTTCCTCCGAATGCAGTACGCGCACCTTCTCCTCCGGCGGGGACGTCCGCAGGAGGCTATCCGCCGGGCGGAGGAGGCCCTCCGGATCGCTCCAGGGCACATTCCGGCGATGCTCTTGCTGGGCCAGGTCTACGGCTCCACGAAGAGAACGGACGAGGCGATCGAACTCTACAGGAAGATCCTGAAGATCGACCCGAAGCGGGAGGAGGTCCTCTTCTACCTGGGGTCGCTTCTCGCCGCCAAGAAGGAATACGCCGCCGCGCTCGATCTCTTCCGGAAAGTGATCGAGATCAATCCCGGGTCGATCATGGGGCACTACTCGCTGGGACGGCTGTACGCGGAGATGGGACTCTTCGAGGACGCGGCCCGGCATCTCGAGGAGACCGTCCGGCTGAAGCCGAACTACGAAGCGGGCCGCGTCAGCCTCGGGCTCACGTACGAGATCCTCGAGCGGTTCGCGGACGCCGAGAAGCAGTACAAGGCGGCGGTCGAGATCAATCCCCACAACAACGAGATCCGCGAGCGCCTCGCCCAGGTCTACGTCCGGCAGAAGTCGCTGGGCGCGGCCCTGGAACAGCTCCAGCAGATGGCCGGCTTCGATCCGGACAACCTGGACGTCCACTACAAGATGGGCCTGATCTACGCCGACCAGAAGGAGTACGACAAGGCCGTGTCGCAGTTCCGGCTCGTTCTCGCGGGCCGTCCGGACGACGTGCGGACGCGGACCGTCCTGGCGGCGATCCTGGAGGAGACGAACGACAACGACGGCGCCCTGGCCGAATACCGGGAGATTCTGCGCCGGAACCCCGCGGAGTACAACGCCTGGGTCCGGACGGGGATGATCTACAGCCGGACGTCGCGGCCCAAGGAGGCCGAGACGGCTTTCCGCGGCGCGATCGAGAAGTTTCCGAAGAAGGGGGACCTCTACCTCTATCTCGGCCTCGTCCAGATCCAGCAGAAGCAGACCTCGGCCGCGATCGAGACGTTCACGCGCGGGACGGAGGCCGACGATAAGAACGCCGACCTGTTCTTCCAGCTCGGCGCCGCGTGCGAGAAGGAGGGCCGGGCCGAGTGCGTGGTCCGTTCGATGGAGTCGGCCATCCGCCTGAACCCCAAGCACGCCGACGCGCTCAACTTTCTCGGGTACACGTTCGCGGAGCGGGGGGAGCGCCTGGACGAGGCCTTGGACCTGATCCGCCGGGCGCTGGCGGAGAAGCCGGACAACGGATACTACGCGGACAGCCTCGGCTGGGCGTACTTCCAGAAGGGAATGCTGGAAGAAGCCCTCGCGGAGCTCAAACGGGCCAGCGAGCTCGTGCGCGAGGATCCCGTGATCCGCGAGCACCTGGGCGATGTCTACCTCAGGAAAGGGATGCGGGAGGAAGCCCGCGGGGAGTGGATCCGCTCCCTGGGCCTGGACCCTAAGAACGAGAAACTCCGCAACAAGTTCCGCGAAGCCGGGTTCGGCGACCCCCCCTCCGCGTCGCCCAATGGAAGTCGCTCCTCCGGGGAGGGAAGCTCGCTCGTTTTTCCGATCGACGCGATGGTTCTCCGGTAACACCCTCCTCAGCCAGGACGGAACCCGGCCAGGATCGGTTTTTCCGCAGTCGCTCCGGCGCGCGATGGGGCGAAGGGAGAATATTCCGGACTCAAGATGAAAAACGTCCTCGTTCATTCACCGGCCAAGATCAACTTGGGCCTCGCGGTCCTCGGCGCGCGCTCCGACGGGTACCACGAGGTCGAGATCGTCATGCAGCAGGTGAGCCTCTCGGACACGATCCTGTTCGAGCCGCACCGGGGCGGGATCGAGCTCTCCTGCCACGGCGACCAGCTCCCGGAGGGTCGGAGCAATCTCGTCGTCGCGGCGGCGGAGAGCCTGCGGAGGCGGGCGAGAATCGCGCTTGGGGCCCGCATCACGCTCACGAAGCGGATCCCCGTGTCAGCCGGTCTGGGGGGAGGGAGCAGCAACGCCGCGGCGACGCTCGTCGGTCTCAACTCCCTCTGGAAGCTCGGGCTGACCCGCCCCGATCTCGCCAAGATCGGCGCGAGTCTGGGGTGCGATGTTCCGTTCTTCCTGGGGGAGCCCACGGCCTTGGCCCGCGGGAAGGGGGATTGCGTCGAGCCGCTTCCTCCTCCGCCCGACCACTGGCTGGTGATCGCCAACCCGGGTTTCGCCGTATCCACAAAGTGGGCTTATGACAACGTTGGGAAAATCAATTTGACTTGCCCCGACAAGCGTATTAGACTCCTGCTCCTTGTTCTCCGGAATGGGGACCTCAAGGGACTAAGTCGCTACATTTTCAATGCCTTAGAGCCGGTGACCGGAGCGGTGCACCCTGAGATCACGACGATGAAGAAGGATCTCGTGAGGGAGGGCGCCCTGGCCGCGCTCATGTCAGGGAGCGGGCCGTCGGTCTTCGGGATTTTCGGGACCCAGGCAGGAGCGCGCCGGGCGGCGGCCCGCCTCCGGGGAAGAGGCTGGAAACTTTTCGTGAGCCGGCCGCTCGCGGCTTCGCCTCTGCTTCAAATTCACGAAGCGGCGGACAAGAGCGGGAAACGGCCCGTCCGGGCGTCCGGGAAGGCTGTCCCGCTGGGGGCGGGGCGGAGAGCCGCCTGAGCCTTCTGCCTTCTCGAAGGTCGGGGGTCGTCTAACGGCAGGACAAGGGCCTTTGGAGCCCTTTATCGGGGTTCGAATCCCTGCCCCCGAGCCAGGGAGAAACCTGTGAATCGCCCCCCATCTAATCCTCCCCCGTCCCGGTCCGGGATCTCCGGACGAGGGGGGAGTATTAGATGGAGCAAGAAGTTGAATGCCCCCTCCCCCTTGAGGGGGGAGGGTCGGGGTGGGGGTGAAAGAAGAGGCCGTGAGCCGAAGGAGACGGTTGAAGCGTGTGGGGTGAGATCAAGATCTTCACCGGGAACGCCAATACATCGATGGCCCGCGACGTGGCCTCGTACTTGGGCGTTCCACTGGGCGACGCGCTGGTCAATACGTTCAGCGACGGGGAGATCCAGGTCCAGATCAACGAGAACGTCCGGGGGATGGACGTCTTCGTCGTCCAGTCGGTCTCGCACCCGGTGAACCACAATCTCATGGAGCTGTTGATCATGATCGACGCCTTCAAGCGGGCGTCGGCGCTCAGGGTCACGGCGGTCCTCCCGTATTATCCCTACGCCCGCCAGGACAAGAAGGTCCTGCCCCGGGTTCCGATCACGGCCAAGCTGGTGGCCGACCTGATCACGACGGCGGGCGCGCACCGGGTCCTGACGGTGGATCTCCACGCCGAGCAGATCCAGGGGTTCTTCAACATCCCCGTGGACAATTTGTACGCCGCGCCGATCCTGCACGACTACGTTGCGGGGAAGGACCTCGACGACCTGGTCGTGGTGTCGCCGGACGCGGGCGGAGTGGCGCGGGCGCGGGCGTTCGCCAAGAGGCTGAACGCAAGCTTGGCCATCATCGACAAGCGGCGCCCGGCCCCGAACGTCGCCAAGGTGATGAACATCATCGGGGAGATCCATGGGCGCGACGTCGTCCTGCTGGACGACCTCGTGGACACGGCCGGGACGCTGATCGAGAGCGCCGCGGCGCTCCGGAACGCGGGGGCCCGCCGGATCCTGGCGGCCTGCTCGCACGCGATTCTGTCGGGGAGCGCGACGGAACGGATCAACAATTCCGCCGTCGACGAGCTGATCGCGACGAATACCATCGCCCTGGACCACAAGAAGGAGATGTGTCCGCGCCTGACGATCCTGTCCGTCGCGCCTCTCCTGGGCGAGGCGATCCGCCGGATCCACGAGGAGGCGTCGATCAGTTCGTTGTTTGTGTAGGCAAGTCCGTGGGAAATGCAGTCCCCTCTCCCTCTGGGAGAGGGATAGGGTGAGGGGCACGTGATCGATGCACCGCGATCCCCCTCACCCCAGCCCTCTCCCCGAAGGGGCGAGGGGGTCTTCTCAATGTCTCGTTCGAAGGGAGAATAGGAAAGCCATGCAGCGCTACGACCTGAACATCGAAGAGCGTTCGAAATCCGGAAAAGGCCCCGCCCGGCAGGTTCGCCGCGGGGGGGGCGTTCCAGGCGTCCTCTACGGACACGGCCGGTCAATGGCGATTTCCGTCAACTTGGCCGAGTTCAGCAAGATCCTCCATTCGAAGGGGGGCGAGCACGCCCTCTTGTCGCTCCAGGGAGGCGGCGGGAAGGAAGAGCGTCTGGCCATCGTCAAGGAGGTCCAGACCGATCCGGTGTACGGGAAGCTGATTCACGTCGACCTCCAGGAAGTCGCCCTGACCGAGAAGATCCGCTCGCTGGTTTCCATCCGCGAGACGGGCGAGTCCAGCGGCGTGAAGCTGGGAGGGATCCTCCAGCACGGCGTCCGGGAGGTGGAGATAGAGAGCCTTCCGATGGACATTCCCGACCAGATCGAGGTGGACATCTCCTCTCTCAAGATCGGGGACTCGATCCACGTTCGGGATCTGAATATCGGCCCGGGCATCCGGGTGATCACGGACCCCGACGGCGCCCTTTACAGCGTAGTGCCGCCGATCTCGGAGGCCAAGCTGACGGAACTGCTGACGGCGGGACCGGGACCGGAGATGAAGGAGCCGGAAGTGGTCGGGAAGGTCAAGGAGGAGGGCGCCGCTCCGGAGGCGGGGGCCGCTCCCGCCAAGGAGAAAGGAAAGTAAGGAGGACCCTTGAGGGTCGTCGTCGGCCTGGGGAACCCGGGTGCCCGGTACGAAGAGACCCGGCACAACGTCGGATTCCGGGTCGCCGACCGCTTGGCGAAGGCGCCGGGATACGTCTTTCGCGCCGACCGATCGGGGGCGCTCGTCGCGGCCGGGAGGCTCCCGCCGAGACCTGACGGGTCCGAGGGGGCCGTCGGGACGATTCTTATCGTGAAGCCCCAGGGCTTCATGAACTTGAGCGGGGAAGAAGTCGGCCGTCTCCTCCGCTGGCATCGGCTCGCCGCGGACGCCCTGATCGTCGTCCACGACGATCTCGATCTCGAACCGGGCCGGATCCAGATCAAGAACGGCGGCGGACACGGAGGCCACAACGGTCTCCGTTCGATTATCGATCATCTGGGAACGGGGGCGTTCACGCGGGTTCGCGTCGGGATAGGGCGTCCGCCCCGGAACGGGGAGGACGCCGCCGAGTACGTTCTCTCTCCATTCACAAAGACGGAAAGACCCCTCATCGAAGAGGCGGTCGGCAGGGCCGCCGAGGCCGCCGCGATGCTAGCGGAAGGGCGAACGGCCGAGGCCATGAACCGGTTCAACGTGCGGCTCCGCCGGGCGGAGTCCGAAGAAGCGAACTGAGGAGGGTGCGCATGGAAAAGATGGCCCAGTATGCTCCGTGGTTTGGCGTGGTCGGTCTGGCGATCGCCGGACTCATTTATTCCTACATCAAGAAACAGCCCGCGGGAAACGATCTCATGCGGGATATCTCCGGGCAGATCCACGACGGCGCGATGGTGTTCCTGCGGCGGGAGTACACGATCATCGCCTTGTTCATAGTTGCGGTTTTCGCCGCCCTTTCCCTGTCGATCGGCGTGTGGACCGGCGTCGCCTACGTGAGCGGCGGGCTCTGCTCGATGCTGGCCGGCTTCTTCGGCATGTCGGCGTCCACGCGGGCGAACGTCCGGACGGCGGAGGCGGCGAACAAGTACAAGCCGAACGCCGGCCGGGCGCTGTCCATGGCGTTCCTGGGCGGCTCGGTCATGGGCCTGGCCGTCGCGAGCCTCGGCCTGTTCGGGATCGGGATATTCTTCATCTACTTCGGCGATCCGAAGACGGCGGCGACGATCAACGGGTTCGCCATGGGGGCCAGCTCGGTCGCCCTGTTCGCGCGCGTCGGCGGCGGGATCTACACCAAGACGGCGGACGTCGGGTCGGACCTCGCGGGCAAGGTCGACGCGGGCATCCCCGAGGACGACCCCCGGAATCCCGGCGTCATCGCGGACAACGTCGGCGACAACGTCGGCGACGTCGCGGGTCTTGGAGCGGACATTTTCGAATCGTACGTGGGCGCCGTCGTGGCGTCCATCGCCCTTGGGGCGATGGCCCTTCCGGGGTCGTTCACGGCTTCTCTGGGGCCGGTGAACAACCTCATGGCCCTGCCGCTCTTGCTGGCCATGGCGGGGTTCGTCGCGTCCGTCCTGGGCATCGCGTCCATGAACGTCCTCGAGCGCCTGAATCCCGCGGCGGCTCTCCGGTACGCCACGTTCATCGCGGCGGGCCTGTTCCTCGCGGCCGGGTACTTTGTGACGGGGGCCATCGGCGTGTCCATGAATGTCTACTGGGCCGTCGTCTCAGGGTGCATCGCGGGGATCGCCGTGGGACTCATCACTGAGTACTACACGTCGGGCAAGCCGGTCGAGCGGATCGCCCAGGCGAGCCAGACGGGGCCGGCGACGAACATCATCACGGGGCTGGCCGTGGGTTTCGAAAGCTCGGCCCTGCCGGTCCTGGGGATCATCCTGGCGATCTACATCGCCAACGCGACCGCGGGCCTCTACGGAATCGGGATCGCGGCCGTGGGGATGCTGGGGACGGTCGGCATCATCATGAGCGTGGACGCCTACGGTCCGATCGCGGACAACGCGGGCGGCATCTCCGAGATGGCGCACCTTGGCAAGGACACCCGGGAGATCACCGACTCCCTGGACGCCCTGGGGAACACGACGGCCGCGATCGGCAAGGGCTTCGCCATCGGCTCGGCGGCCCTGACGGCTTTGGCGCTCTTCTCGGCCTACAGCGAGGCCGTCAACGCGAAGCTTCTGGCGGGAGGGAAACAGGCCCTCCAGATCCTCGTGACCGATCCGTCCGTCGTCATGGGCCTGCTGTTCGGCGGGATCATTCCGTTCTTTATCGCGGCCCTCACGATGACGTCGGTCGGGAAAGCCGCCAACAGGATGGTCGAGGAGATCCGGCGCCAGTTCCGGGAGATTCCCGGACTCCTGGAGGGGAAGGAGGGCGTCAAGCCCGACGTCGCCCGGTGCGTGGACATCAGCACGACGGCGGCCCTCAAGGAGATGATCATTCCGGGCGTGACGGCCGTGGCGGCCCCGGTCGGCGTGGGACTCATCCTCGGTCCGGCCGCGCTCGGAGGAATGCTGGCCGGCGCGACCGTCACGGGCGTACTCCTGGCTCTCATGATGGCCAACGCGGGCGGCGCGTGGGACAACGCAAAGAAGTATATCGAGAGAGGGCACATGGGCGGCAAGGGCTCGGATGTCCACAAGGCCGCCGTCGTCGGCGACACCGTGGGCGATCCGTTCAAGGACACATCCGGTCCGGCGATGAACATTCTCATCAAGCTGATGTCCGTCGTGTCGCTGGTCATCGCGCCGCTTTTGGTCTGAGGGCGATTCGGCGATTCCCCCCACATCCATCCTCCCCCGCCAGGGGGGAGGAGAGCATGAGGCATCAGTTCAGGCGGGTTCGGTGACCCGCCCTAC